>JAUVEK010000155.1 GCA_030594795.1 Candidatus Nanohalarchaeota archaeon
GCCAGTAAAAGAGCTTGGGAAAATCTGCCGCGACAATGGCATCTACTTCCACACAGACGCCTGCCAGTCTTTTACAAAAGTCCCGCTGGATGTCAAAAAAGACAACCTTGACCTTGTAACAATAAACTCGCACAAAATCTATGGCCCGAAAGGAGCCGGTGCCCTCTACATAAAAAACGGCACCAGAATCGATGCATGGCAGCACGGCGGGGGGCATGAGAGAAATCTACGGTCCGGAACAGAAAATGTGTCCGGGATAGTCGGATTTGCAAAAGCAGTTGAGATTGCCAGGCAAAGCGACATACAGCACATGGTGAGATTAAGAGACACGTTAATCAGGCGCATCCTTGATGAGATACCGGAGAGCTGCTTAAATGGCCACTCAACACAAAGGCTTTGCAACAACACGAACTTCAGTTTCAGACACATTGAAGGCGAGTCACTGCTATTGCGCCTTGACGCAAAAGGAATCGCATGCTCAACAGCAAGCGCATGCTCATCACACACACTAAAACCTTCACATGTGCTTCTGGCTATTGGCCTGAAACCAGAGGAGGCGCACAGCAGCCTGAGAATCACTGCCGGAAAAGAAAATACAGATGATGAGATAGAATACGCAATAGACGCCCTGAAAGAGGAAGTCAGGGCATTAAGAGAAATAAGCCCATTTGGTGAAAAAAATGTACAATAAAGAAGTCATGGACCACTTCATGCACCCGAGAAACATGGGTGAAATAAAAGACGCAGACGGGATAGGGAAAGTCGGCAACATGACGTGCGGCGACGTAATGTGGGTTTACATCAAAGTCGGGAAAAACGAGTTGGGAGAGCCAACAATTAAAGACATCAAATTCAAGACACTTGGATGCGCAGCAGCAATTGCCTCATCATCCATGGCAACAGAGCTTGCCAAAGGAAAAACAATAGATGAAGCACTGAACATAACAAAAGAAGATATCGTGGGCGCACTCGGCGCCATGCCCGCAGTCAAGGTCCACTGCTCTCTCCTTGCAACAGACGCACTGTCAGAAGCAATATATGATTACCTGTCCAGGAACAGTTTGCCGGTTCCAAAAGATTTGTCAAAAACGCATGAGCGCCTGAAAATCGAGCTTGAGAAGACAAAAGAGATGCACAAGGATTTCACAGAATCACAGGAAAACTTCCTTGAAAAATCAAAACAGGGATAATTATTATGGCCAATAAAGAACTTATTGAGAAAATCAGGAAATTGAAAAAAGAGAAAAACGCAGTGTGCCTGGTGCATAACTACCAGACACCGGACATCTATGAGATTGCAGACTATATCGGCGACTCCCTGGACCTGAGCCAGGCAGCAGCAAGAACTGATGCAGACATCATCGTCTTCTGCGGGGTTGATTTCATGGCAGAATCTGCGAAAATATTGAGTCCTGAGAAAAAGGTGCTGCATCCAAACAGGCAGGCTATGTGCCCCATGGCGCACATGGTGACACCTATTGCCCTGCGCGAAAAAAAGAAGCAATATCCTGATGCGGAGGTTGCCTGCTATGTTAACACGACTACTGACATCAAAGCAGAATCAGATATATGCACCACATCCGCAAATGCAGTTGATATTGTAAACTCTGTAAAAAAAGACCATATCATCTTTGTCCCTGACAGGAATCTCGGGCAATACGCGCAATCACAAACAAGCAAAAAGATAATCCTCTGGGACGGATACTGTTATGTGCATGATAAGATCAGTTTAGAGTCTGCAAAAAGAGCAAAGGCACTCTACCCAAACGCAGAACTGATAGCGCATCCAGAGTGCAGGCTTGAGGTTCTCAACAGGGCAGATGCAGTATGCTCGACAAGCCAGATGCTCACTTACGCAAAAAAAAGCCATGCAAAAGAGTTCATTGTTGCAACAGAAGAAGGCATGGTCAAGAGGCTTGAGAGAGAATTTCCTCTCAAAAAATTTCACGCAATCGGCGGCATCTGCACCCAGATGAAAGAGATAACCCTGCACAATGTCTGTGAATCTCTTGAAAAAGAGCAGTTTGAGATAGAACTGGATGAAAACCTGAGAAAGAAAGCAAAAATAGCACTTGACAGGATGCTTGAAATCAGAAAAAAGAAATAATTCTCAGATACAGCCTTACCTGGTGTACATATGCGGGCGCAGGACAAAATTTATATAGAGCATTTTGAAGATGAAGTTAAAAAAACAATTAGCGACTATCAACTGCTTAAAAAAAGCGACAGGATAATTGCAGCATGCTCAGGCGGAAAAGATTCTCTTGCAGTCCTCTATATCTTAAAGAAATCAGGCTACAATGTTTCTGCACTTATATTGAACCTTGAGATAGGGAAATGGTCAGAAAAGAACCTGAAAAACACAAAGGCATTCTGCAGGGATTTTGGCATAAAACTTCATGAGATTAAGATAAAAGATGAGATAGGATGCCCCATTGAGCACGTGATGTCTGTTGCCAAAAGAAAAACACACTATGAAAACTGCACAATATGCGGCATAATCAAGAGATGGATATTAAACAAGAAATCAAAAGACCTTGGT
>JAUVEK010000026.1 GCA_030594795.1 Candidatus Nanohalarchaeota archaeon
GATGGCAACGAGGTTACTGGCGCTGTTGCGATGTATGCCCCAAAGTACGGGCTTATGACTGCAAGGGTTATAGGCGCCGCGAACAGGATTACCGGGGCGGCGATACCTAAAAATCAATGCGGGCCTGTTGACGGGTGCGGCAGAATACGGAAAGATCCCTGTGAGGAAGGTCAGAGGTGTATATCAAGGACTGGTGGATGGTGGTGTGTGGATGACCCGACATGCTACACACTCAAACAACGGCTTGAGATGGCTAGAGAAGGGGGAGCACAGGGAATTTGTTTCGGGGATGATGGTCAGGTCTGTGTCGTTTGCGGGGACGAGGCTACGCTGACAGTACGTAAAAAGTGTTGCGAATGTACATTGGGAAATGATCCTCCTCATTATGCTTACATTCCAAAAGATAAAGTGTGTCGCAGTTGTGCTGGTTTAGGTGGTGTCTGTGCTGAGACAGATTCCAGCAAGTGCAGTGGTGAAACTGCAGTACATTATTGTGGTTTTACGACTGCTGGAGAAGTAATGCCTGAACTTTACTGCAAGGTCATCGGCTTTGAGCTGCCCCAAGTTGTGGCTGATGGTGACCCGCTGTATGGCCCGCACAATTACCTTGCAGTTACAGGGGATCCGGCTTATGTTGTGTTTAATGAGAAGTTCCCGGCTGCTGCTGCACAGAACTGGAATCTTCTAAAAGAAGATTTTGCGATAATGTATGTTGCCACGGCAGGAGCAGCTAATGCAGTATTTAGCTGTGTATTGCCGGGAATTGGCAAGGCAATTGGGAAAACCAGCACAGTTGCTAAAAAAGGGATGGTGAAAATGGTTGGTCAGAAGAATGTTGATGATCTTGTTACGGACGGCGGCTATTCCAGTGCTTTGAAAGGCAAGATTTTTCTGAGAAGCGGAGTGAATAAGGTACGTCAGCCAACGATTGTAAAAAATCTTAGGGAGAGTATGGATGATGTTGGTAAAAATCTTGGCAAATCTTCAAAAGATATTGGCGCGCTGAGAGCTGTATTAGCAGGGAAGACTTCGTCGAATGTTGGAGATGACCTGGCAGTTGATGTTGCGTCGTACAGGATTACGAAGAACCCACAAGTGTGGGATCAACTGAGTGCCCGTCAGCAAAAGGCAGCACAAAAAGCATTGGCAAAGAAGCTTAGTAAACACGAGATAAAACATAGTGGTGTGGATATAACCGATAATAACGTAGATGATTTTTTGGTTACTCTGGATGCGGGTAAGCTAAAACTGGGGGCAGAGGCTGTGGATGACTTTAATCGTGTAGGCGTAAGAATCGCTCAGATTACGAGCTATAGTAAGATCGGCGGAAAGATGGTGGCAGAGACTAACGAGCAGGCACTCAGCAAGTTGTCCGGCCAGATTAGCAAAGCGGAGCTATCGAAGGCATCGAGAGCCATTATGGAAAAATATGCTGTCAAGGGTACTCCTGCCAAGGCATTTTATGATGAAACATTTAAGTCATTGTCGAAAATGGGGACGGCTAAAAAAGAAGGGCTAGGAAATGTGCTTAGAGGCCTTGGATTCTCAGGAGATTCGATTAATCCAAAGAAGCCACAGGGCATAATCACTTATGGGCTTGCGTTTGCAATGTTTGGGGCGCACAAGCTGGAAAAGATGAATGAAATGCGCGACCACAGCAACTGCGGGACAAATACATTGTGCGCATACAAGCATGAATGGCCTATCAGGGCCAATGCAGGCTTCCTTGAGAATGCGGAGATGAATGAGGATACTCAAAAGCTCTGGATTGAGCTTGACGGGTCTGAGGAGGACGGCATGTTTTATCTTGCAAGCCCGTGCAAGGCAGACCTTACTGTGCGGAAGACTGAGTGCAAATGCAAGGAATATTTTGATTCTGAGACAGTATATTCGAATATTGTGATCCAGCCATCGGTACTACATGAGGGTGTGGACTGGTATGGGGACTCGGATGAAACTCTTCTTGAGCCCTATACTGTCCGTGTGAAGTTCCCAAAGGACGGAGACGAGTTTGTGCACGAGTTTAAATACGCTCCGGGTGAAAGTGTGAATTTCATTTATATGCCTGAAGACTCGACACTAAATGAATGGAAAGAAGTTACTCTCAAAGAAGGTAGCGAGGTGAATGACCCTGTGATGCTTGAGCAGGCAGTCAGAAGCATGGATAAGAGTGAACTGGCGGGGTGGATGGATTTCAATGCTCATATCAAGATATCGAATGTGTATATTGAGTCTGACATCTATCTGTTAGAGGTGGTAGACCGGTATGAGAACAACTATGGCCAGAATACTGTTTACAAGTCCTGCGTCAAGGACAAGTGGTGGAAATTCTGGAACGGGCCTGATAAGACTGTGGACTGCATAAAGATCAAGGCAGAGGGTTATAGTGACTATGAGCCGAATTTCTGCTACGAGAGAAAATGGGACAAAGCAAGCAAGGCAGAAGTGGGTCTTATTGCAGGAGAAGTTGCTATTGGAGTTGCTGTCGGGATACTTGCGTCACCCTCGGGACCGGGGTCAATAGCTGCGTACTGCGGGACAACCACTGCTGTGTCAGCTGCGGGGGCATGGCTGCTTGCAGGGACAATGGCCGGGGACAAGTGGCCGAACGGGATAATAGACCAGTAAGACATTTTATGCTGATTTTTTTTGCATTGCTGTGCCGTATTTGTAGTCTGGAGAACCCGCTATTAGCGCGTCACTGGCCTTGGGATGAATAGTTGATACCGTATAGCATAACTTTCCGCCGAATAATTCTTTGTATATTGGTATTGGCTCTTTCAAACTCTCTTTATTCGCCCAGAAAAATTCCTCCTTATCTGGGAAATTCTCTCCTGAGAGCACTTTACGGAAACCAATTTGTTCATAGTCATGCAGATAGGCCTCATTAAATATCGTAATACAATTGAGTCTTTTGCCGTCAGGAGCGGGAGTTAGCTCTTCGCGCAACTCGGGCTTTCTGCCGTTGTTGCCTATGATGTTGTCGTGCGCTTTTGGGTTTTTATCTGATTTCGGGAAATAGCCTGGGTATTTTGGGTGCTCCCAGCCGAGGGCCTCTGTGGATTTTGTCAGGTCTGAAAGATCGTAAGTGCCGTCGGGGAGTTTTTTTATCATCAGGGGGATTTTGTCTTTGGGGAGATAGGAATCTTCTATATCTACGCCTAACTCTCTGATTTGCTGCTCATCATAATGCTTTTTGCCGATTTTGTATTTTATTATCTCGGCACCGTCTTCACCAAGATATGTTTCTTCTACAACTTTCGCACATGGTCTAAATTCCATACTGGGGGATTTTGCACCTGTCTCTTGCTCTGCCAGGTAATATATGCTTTTTTCTCCAAATATATCATCTACATCTACGTTGAAGCCTTCTGTGCCTACATAATGATTTACCTTTTTCATCGGCTCCCCGAGGTCGTCGAGTGCGTCATCGCCGTCATCTGTGCAGCCGCAGGTAAGTGTTGTAATTGTTGCAGCTCCTCCAGCTGCTGCTATTTTTTTGGATGTTGAATCCATCGCATTTGCAACCATTTCTCTTATGTGCCCAAGGGTATCCAAGCCATTGTTGGATGCATGGGGTATTGTGGCTTGCAGATTTACATTAGCAGTTAACATATCTGTATAGACTTTTTGAAGTCCAGCATTAATATCTTCTTTGGCACCGGGGTTTGCCTGCAAATAGATTCCTGTCGCTACCAAGGCTGCAGCAGTCGCCGCACCAACCTTGGCATACCAAGATGTATCTTCAAATGTTTGGCGAAATTTCCTTGCTTCTGTTATAGATTCGGCTAAATAACGATAAAATACATCAGTTCCAGGAACAAGTTCTGTGCCTTTCCCGCTTATTTCGAACATATGGTTGTTCCAATTATCCCCGATATTACCTTTACCGCCTACATACATGCCTGATTTGTTCATTATAACACCCTGCCCTGTTATTTTTTTGTATTATCTGTATTATCATATTTGCTACAGAATCTGTCTTCTTTCTGACAGAAACTGACAAAAGATAGTACTTATTGAGAGTAACATGTTTTTAAATCTTTCGGTTCTTGTCTGTTTTTGGATGGGTTTTTGTTACAAAAGGCGTGTAGCATGTTTATGAACGCCAGTTTTTATCAGTTTTTTGGCAAATGTAGTGCCTGAACTATGGGAGAATATATGTTGTGTCTTTTTATGGTATATCTAATAATGATATAGTTATTTAAAAAATAAAGGGGAAAAAGAAAACCCCTCATAGTTTTTGGTCTTTGTTGCTATGGGCAGGTTTGGTTAAAAAGCTGTTGAGCAGCCTCTTTGTGCTCCTAGAACTTGTAACGTACGAATAAAATCAAGGCAGAGGGTTATAGTGACTATAATCCGAATTTCTGCTACGAGAGAAAATGGGACAAAGCAAGCAAGGCAGAAGTGGGTATTATTGCAGGAGAAGTTGCTCTTGGAGTTGCTGTCGGGATACTTGCGTCACCCTCGGGTCCCGGGTCAATAGCCGCGTACTGTGGGGCAACCACTGCTGTCTCAGCTGCGGGGGCATGGCTGCTTGCAGGGACAATGGCCGGGGACAAGTGGCCGAACGGGATAATAGACCAGTAAGATATGTTATATCTTCCTTCCTTTCTTTTTGATACCTGTGCCGTATTTGTAGTCTAGAGTGCCCGCTATTAGTGCGTCTGTGTACGCGGGATTAGTAGTTCCGATTATATAGCATAGATCTCCACCGAATAATTCTTTAGGTGCTGGTAACTTTAAGTCCCATTCATTCGCCCAGAAAAATTCCTCCTTATCAGGGAATTCATCTACTGGGCGTACCCTAAGGACACCTATCTCTTCGTACTTATCCAGATAGGCCTTATTAAATATCACTATATTCTTGAGTCTGCCGTCAGCAGCGGGAGTTAGCTCTTCGCGCAACTCGGGCTTTCTTCCGTTGTTGCCTATGATGTTGTCGTTCGCTTTTGGGTTTTTATCTGATCCCTCGAAATAGCCCGGGAGGGATATATGCTCCCAGCCGAGGGCCTCTGTGGATTTTGTCAGGTCAGAAAGATCGTAAGTGCCGTCGGGGAGTTTTTTTATCATCAGGTGGATTTTGTCTTCAGGAAGATAGGAATCTTCTATATCTACGCCTAACTCTCTGATTTGCTGCTCATCATAACGCTTTTTGCCGATTTTGTATTTTATTACCTCGACACCGTCCTCACCAAGATATGTTTCTTCTACAACTTTCGCACATGGCTTAAATTCCATACCAGGGGATTTTGCACCTGTTTCTTGCTCTGCCAGGTAATATATGCTTTTTTCTCCAAATATATCATCTACATCTACGTTGAAGCCTTCTGTGCCTACATAATGATTTACCTTTTTCATCGGCTCCCCGAGGTCGTCGAGTGCGTCATCGTCATCATCTGTGCAGCCGCCGGTAAGTGCTGCAACTCCTGTTCCTCCAGCTACTACTGCTACTTTTTTTGGAGTCAGCATGTGGTTCAGTACATCTTTTGGCGACATCGGGAGGTCTGAACCGCTAGTTCCAATAGTTCCACTAATTGTGCTTGCATAGGCTGCTGCGGCTTTAGGGTATGCCTGGGCAATTGTGTTCATGATATCGTCATAAGCCTGCTGGACATTTTGTTTGGCATCTGTGCTTCCGAGTGCTGCGGCTCCGGTCACGACAGCTGTTGCAGCTGTGAGAGCAAGGGCTTTATAAAGGAGCGGCACGTCCCGTAATTCCTCAATGCCTTTTTTGGCATATGCCCATTGAGTATAAAAGCTCCCTAAATCGTGTGTGCCTTTTTCACTTTTTATGAACATATGGTCGTTCCAATTATCTATGGGATTGCCTTTATTTACTACATACATGCCTGATTTGCTCATTTTAACACCCTGCCCTGTTTTTGTATTTTTTGTATTATCTGTATTATCACATTTGCTACAGAACCTGTCTTTTTTCTGACAGAAACCGACAAAAGATAGTACTTATTGAGAGTAACCTGTTTTTAAATGTTTCGGTTTTTTTAGGGATTGTGGGGGAATGAAGTGATATTAGGTGATTTTGCGGGGATTTGGCTGGAACGAGCATAAAACGTGAATCATCAGGGAGATAAATTGTGTTTTTTGTGAAAATCATGTTTTTTGATTCACATAAAGGTTAAAAACAGTTGTTTTTGAACCATAGATTATTGGCAGAAATGATTTTGTTGTCAAAAAGCATTACTGAGTGCCCTTCTCAAACCAAAGAAAGAACAAGATGCAGCGAGACATACCATCATTGCAGGATTAGAATGGTGGATGCTGCTTGAGAATGAAAAGGCCATGCTGAAATCATGAAACTGATGCTTCAAACTTTTCAGGGCATGCTGCCCTAAAAATCATGAAACTGGCGCTTCAAGCTTTTTGACGAATATTTCCTCAAAAATCATGGAACTGTCGTTCCAAGCCTTTCAAGACCTATGGTCTTGAAAATCATCAAAGTCGAAGGCGAGATAGCCTTCACGTCTTAATGACTCTTTTTTTTCGAGCTTTTTTGCAATGAGCCCAAAATACTCTTTTCTTTTTTCAGAATTCCAGTCAACGTGTCTGCTTTTATTTTTCAGTTCAGCGAGAATATCCCTTGATTCATTGAATTTCAGGTTTTTGTATTTGCATTCAAAGAATCCGATATCTTTTGTCTGGTCATTTAATGTAATAATATCAATCTCATACTGGTTCTTTCCTTTCTCATGCCCAGGAATTGTGCCCCACTGACTCCCGATTTTCTGAAACGGGCATGGCAAAATATCGCGGTGTTCTATCAGAAACTCGCGGCAGACTTTTTCAAAAATGAGGCCAAGGTAGTGGCTGTAACTTTCTTTAATTTCACTTGATGAAAAAATTGCTTCTTCAATGAACGTAATATTCGGGTTGATGAACCTGAACCAGAAGTTCACAAAATTATCCTTTATATAGTATCTTCCTTTTCTTGATTTCACATTCTCTAACAGGGGCGTCTTTTTTTCTATAAGCTCTACTTCAATCAGATTTTTAAGGTAGGGAGTTATGTCTGTTCCTTTAGTCCCAATATTATCTTTGATTCTCCCGAGTGTTGTATTTCCAAAAGCAATGGCTTCCAGTATTTTTTTATAAGTTCTCACATCAGCAAATTCATATTTCATCAGAAAATAAATTTCTGATTTCAAAAAAGTGTCCACTTTTTTTAGTTCCTTATCCAGCCACTTCCAGAATGGATAATTTATTTTCTCCAGATAAAAGGGAATACCATCTGAAAATCCGTATATTTCGAGGCGTTCTTCAGTCGTCGATTCCGGAAAAAAGCCGGTTAATTCAGAGAATTTCATTGGTTTTAATTTTAGCTGGCCTGTTTTTCTTCCATACAAAGGAGAACTGTAACTCAAGACATGACTTTCCATCATGGATATGGATGATCCAAGGATGATTAATTTTGTCTTTGTATTCGCAAGAAGAACGTCTATTATCCCCTGGAGTTCTGAAACAACTTTAGGGTTCTCTTTTATCATGTTTGGAAATTCATCGATAATTATTATCTTGTCTTTCAAAAAATTGAAAATCGCTTCTAAGTCCTCTTCAGCATATTTTATCTCCGGTTCTGTCCTTGAGGCGATTTCTTTGAGTTTTTTTAGATTATTTTCTTCTGTTGCAAGATAATATATAAACTCCCTCCCTTTTACAGCGGCGAGTGAAAGCGTTGTCTTTCCTATTCTTCTTCTCCCGTAGATGACATAAAATTCCAAATCAGGGCTGTCTAATTTTTCTTTTATTGCTTTTAGCTCTTTTTTTCTGTTTATGAATTGCATATACTATGACCTCTTTAGGAATTGAATTAATATAATTTAAATTATACTAATTTGTATTATATTAATATTTATATGTCTTTCGGTCAAATGGGAGAAATATTTTATTCAATGGACAATAAAATGATATAAATGAGCATGAAACTCGAATCATCACAATGTATCGGACCAGACCTCTCGGACCTCATAGTCTATTTTTTCCCTGTTAAGGTATCTTATTATTTCGCCTCTGTTTTCCATTGGCACAAGCACCAGGCTTTTTTCTATTTTTTTGCCTCCCAGCGTAGATACTAATCCTCTGCTTTCATATCTTTTGGTTCCGACCTTTTGAGCATAGCCATAAAGTCTTCTCCATATTTTGATTTTTTGTTTTCTTTCCATTTTACTGAACTTCAACTTTATCATCAGATAGTATTTTGCATCTTTTGGAACGTCTTTGTACTTCCCGTATAAGGTGATTCCATCACTCAACACATCTCTTTTCAAAGCCCAATCTTCTAATTTACCACACTTGAGCGAAATTTCATTTTTAATGCCCTTAAGCTTCCACTTTCTGTGAATTTCAGAGCCCTTAAAAAGTTTTAGCTGTTTTTCAACTTCATTTTTAATCTCTTCTGTGCTGTCCACGAAAATATCAATGTCGCTTTCTTTATCAAAATTGCCGCGGGCGACTGAACCGAACAGGATTATCTTATCAATTTTTTTTGATGCTTTGCTGTCCAGCAAGAATGAAACAAAGCATAATGCATAGGAGATCATAATATTTTTTTCCATCTCAATCAACTGTTATCATGCCTTCAAGCTCCTTAAAGAGTTTCAGTGCCTCTTCAATTTTCTCAACAGGCTTTGGAGAACCGTAGGATAAATATTCACATATATTTTCAAGTTCCATCATTTTGTCGACAACATCATCTTTGTTTTCAAATTCAGGCAGCTTGTCTACTATTTTCTTTGATTTGAACCATCTGTGGTTTATCTGGAATCCTTCATCAATCTTTTGTTTTTGATGCAAATACGCGGATAGCAATTCCGCAATTGCCCTTGAAGCATGCAATCCAACAGTTCTCTGGGAGTTCTCAATTCCACGAACATCAAGAGCCCACCTAAATATTATCTCCTTATGCTCGTCAAACGCTTTCAGATGGTCTTCTATTTTCATTGTTTAATGTTTATGTGACCAAGTATATAACTTTTTTGTTACTCAATCACATATGTTACTCAGTATATAATTTTTATGTTACTGAGTAAAAAAGCATTGCTGTAATGCAATTTCACTTGTTGCCCCGTTTTTTCGGTTCATACGCAGTTTAAATCCATCATTTACAGCCGCGTTTCCCTGCAACTTTCCCTGTGCCGAATGTTTTTAAAATCTATTGCGCGAATAACGCTTTATGCTGAAAATTGATAATATCAGGCTGAAGAACCCTCTTGTCCTTGCGCCGATGGCAGGCATAACCAACCTCCCTTTCAGGATTCTTGCGCGCAGGTACGGCGCATCCCTCGCATTCACTGAAATGATTGACGCAGACGGCATGTTCTATGACATCCACAGGCACAAAAAAGAGTTCCGGACAAACGAAGAGGACAATCCCATTGCTGCGCAACTGTTCGGCGCCCGCGCAGGCACGCTTCCAAAAGCAGCGAAAATACTGGAAAAAAATGGCGCAGGCATGATTGACCTGAACGCAGGATGCCCTTCATTCAAGCTCTCAAGAAAAAATGCAGGAGCAAAGCTGCTTACACAGCCCAGACTCCTTGGCGAACTCATTGAAACGCTCGTTTCCGCAGTGAATATACCGGTTACAGCAAAAATCAGGAGTGGATGGGATGATTCTGTAAATGTCCTTGAGATTGCGCATGTTGTCGAGGATGCTGGTGCGTCTGCAGTCACCATCCACGCAAGGACAGCAAAGATGCGCTACAGCGGAAATGCTGATCTAAGCATCATAAAATCCATAAAACACGAGCTGAAGATACCAGTCATCGGGAACGGAGACATCAACTCGCCTGAGCGCGCAAAAGAAATGCTCGATAAGACCGGCTGCGATCTTGTCATGATCGGGAGGGCTGCGCTTGGTAATCCGTTTATTTTTAAGGATACGCTTGAGTTTCTTGAGAGCGGGACAGTTGCGCCTGCGCATACGAAAGAAGAGAAGCAGAAGGCGCTTTTAGAGTTATGGGAGCTTTGCAAGGAGATGGGCGCAGCACAACTGAGCGAACTTCGCATGCATGCATGCTGGTTCTCAAAAGGGCAAAGAGGCGGGAGGCGATTCCGTGAGGAAGTCAGCACTAAGAAGACTATCTCTGAACTTGAAGAGCTTATTAAGACGAATTTTTGCTGAAAATTTGACGTATGTCTATACGTACTTTTCCACTTCATAGGTTATTTCGTCGTGAAGATCACTTACATAGAGCTCATCTAACTTCGACAGATTCCGATCAGATGGACCAGATTCCAATTTAGCTTCCTTTTGTATTCCCATCATAGTCTCTAACATTTCTGATGTTGTATATTCTTGTCCGATAGGCAAACGTTCTCTTGCAACTTCTCCAGGTAGTTCGAAGAACACTCTTTTATTGTCTGTGTCTCTTAATATTACACTTACATACATCATATCACCACGATTTATTAATGCTCTTTTATTGATGCGAACATTTATATACTTTTCGGTAGTGACAAATAGCAATTATGCTCTTGCTAGAGATGTTCTCGCCTCCCTTATTCTTTTTTCATCTATCATTTCAACATCTCATAATATTGTTCTATGCCATATAATAACACATTGCTTTTGATTGCTTCGTGGGCAATATTCGCCTTTCTGGAATCCATCATTTTCCTGAATTGCTTCTCTGTGAAGACAAAATAATGTATATTCAACGGCAGGGTGGAAATTGCCTGCGCTATGCTTTTTTCCATGTTTGCTTTTGGGACTATGAACATCAAATCAATGTCTGAGTTCCGGTCCTGACTGTTTCTGGAATAAGAACCGAATAATACCAGAACAAAATTCGTTGTTTTGATATCGTTTTTTATGCTGTCAAGCATGACTGCGAGGCTTTTGTTCTTTAACACTTCCTCTCTTCTTTCCAGTTCTGCTTCAAAAACTTCTTTGGATAATCTGGGAGTAAATCTTAACTGGATTGATTTGCCTATCTTCTTCTTTTCCAAAAGACCTTTATCAGTTAACCTGGACACAGCAGTGTGCACTATTTTGTAATCAGATTTAATGTCTCGAGACAACTGCCTGATAGTTGGTTCTTTTCCTGTCTCGATAAGATATTTTATTATTTTGCTTTCTGTTTTCATAATATGTACCTAAATACATAATATTATGTACCTATGTACTTATATACTTTCCGGTTTATCAGAAGATATAAGCATTACAAATAGACTACCCGCCCCATTTATCCGGAAATTGTCTTGTCTGTGCACTATCTGATCAATTTCGCCTTGCCAAGTGAATTAAATGCCCTGAAAAACACAAGCGCGCTTGCATAAGCCTGCGCTTCCATCTCAACAACAGCGCTTTTGTCAATGCTGTGCATCTCATCAAAGAACTGGATGAAAGCCTTCTTTGAGTACTTGCCGAATAGTTCCTCGTCGCTTTTGCCTTCAGTTGCGTATTTTTTTAATACCCATTTCTGTATTTTTGCATAAAGTTCTATCTCGTAGACCTTGAGAACATCCCATACGAGGTTCTGCCAGAAGGTGCCTACATTGCCTTTGAGGACATCGCCTCTCGGGAACTGGGTTGCGATCAGCTCAATCGGCGTTCCTGTAATCCCGTGCTGGGCTATCCTGGCATCCAGGTTTTCTTTTCTCATCGCCTTTGCTATGTCTTTTGTTCGCGGTATGTTTATGCATACCTGCTTCACCTTTACCCCGTTCTTGTAGATATTGCCGTGAGTCGACCCGTTTGCGATTGCCAGTAGCTGCGGGTACACCCCGTTTTTGTTGAGTTCTTTTATGAATGTAGTTCCTTCTTTCGGGGTTGTCAAAAGAAAGCCTTCTGTATCTTTTCTTCCGATTTCACCTACTTCCACTTCAAGGCCGTAGGATTTTATGCCTCTTTTCTTCATCTCAGCGCTTATGAAGTGCGCAATCTCTGTCGTGGCTTTGATGTTGCCTTCTAACTCTTCTTTTTCGTTTTTGCCGTCGAAGTTGAAGATGTGGGATGCGTCTATTGCAAATGATGTGAACCCTGCGTCAATCTGCGCTTTCACCAGCTTTTTTGTGCCCTCTATTGTTTCTGGGTCGCCTGCTTTTACTGAGATGTGGTCTGCATGAAGTATCCATTTTGTGCAGCCGGTCTTTTTTGCTGCTTTCATGATGCGCTTGGCAAACTCTTTTGGGGTGTAGCCGGTGTAGCCGCCTTTCAGGTCTGATTCTGACCTCGCGACCTCTATGATTACCGGGGAGTTTGATTCTTTTGCAGCCCTCAATATTCCTTCTGCAACACCCGGGATATAGCGGGTATTGGTTGCCATTATTATGCAGTCCTTGTCTCTCAGGGAATTGAACATCTTTTCTCCAGATATTGGTTTACAGTCACTCATATTTATCACCTTTATTTTATCCTTTAATTATCTTTTCTGCCCATTCGACGTATTTTTTAGTTCCGATGTATATGGGTACGCGATGGTCAACTTTCTCAGGCATGATTGTTAGTATATTTTTTTCGCCTGTGCTTACTTTTCCACCTGCCTGAGTTACTATGAAGCCTAATGGGTTTGCTTCAAAGAGCAGTCTCAGCTTCCCGCCCATGTGGCCTTTGTAGAGCGGGTATGAGAATATGCCTCCGTATTTCAGGAACTGGTGGACATCTGCGACGAATGAGCCGGAATATCTCAACTTGAACCCGTCGCTGAGTATCTCATTTATGAATTTCTTGTGCTTGGGAACCCATTCTTTCTGGAGCGCTCCTGTTCCATAAAGTTTCTTGTCGCCGATTTTGACGTTTTTTTCTGTCATTACATATTCATTTCTGTCGTTTAGCGCAAACATGAAGATTCCCTCTTTTACTGTCACAGTAAGGGTTGTGAGGGGACCGTAGAGAATATACATTGCTGCGCGCATGTTCTTCCCGGGCTGCATTACTTTGCCGTTGTCATATATGCCTATTATTGTGCCGACTGCGAGGTTTACCTGTATTAGGGATGAGCCGTCAAGGGGGTCCATTGTGACTGCA
>JAUVEK010000067.1 GCA_030594795.1 Candidatus Nanohalarchaeota archaeon
GGGGAGGATAAGTCCTGAGCTTGAGGATGAGGGGCCTTTTGTTGATATTACAAGGACCCTTGATTTTGTCAGAAAACAGCCGAAAGTGGCTGTTGAGAAGGTGATGCACAGGAAGAACCCGATATTTCATGCGCTTTTGCCGGGGGGGTTTGAGCACGGGGCTATATGGAAGGCTTCTACTGAGGCTGTTATTTACAAAAAGGTGAATGAGGTTTGCGAGTGCAGGGATGTTTCTTTGACGTTTGGCGGGTGCTCGAGGCTGCACGGGGTTGTCAGGATAAAGAAAAAAGGCAGGGATGATGGGAAAAAGGCGATTGAGGCTGCTTTTGAAGCGCATAAAAGCATGAAGCATGTCTTTGTTGTTGATGATGATATTGATGTCCATGATTTTGGCCAAGTGGAGTGGGCGCTGGCTACGAGGTTTCAGGCAGAGCGCGACCTTACTGTAAGGCGCAATGAGAAAGGGTCAAGCCTGGATCCTTCTTCTGATGACGGGGTAATGTCCAAAGTTGGGTTTGACTGCACAATTAAGGGAGACAAGAAGAAGTTTGTGAAAGTGTTCTGATAAACAGGCGGACGCTCTTGCACTTTATTCTGGTTGTTTTTAGAAATGAAGTGTCCTCTGGATATCATTTAAGAACACAAAAGCTTTATAAATCCCTGTATGTACAATTTTATTATGACAACTCATGAAAGGTTAAATGACTGGAACAAAGTCTACAAAATAAAAGGAAAGCTGCAATACACAAAGGATCCTCTTGTAGAAGAAGCAATTTCTCTTTTTAAGAAAAACAATGCCAAAAAAATACTTGATTTAGGGTGCGGCACAGGGAGGCATCTTGAGATATTCACAAAAAACGGGTTTAGATCTGTAGGTGTCGATATAGCTGAGGTTGCAGTAAATATTGGTGAAGAAACAATGAATAATGTCCATGTTGTTGTTACAGCAGGAAACATGACAGATATAATGTACCCGAACAATTATTTTGATGGAGTATTCTGCTTCCAGGTCATACACCACGCGAAGGTATTTGAAGTATTCACTGCAGCATTCGAAATACAAAGAGTACTTAAAAAAGACGGTAGTATATTCATAACTTTTCCTTCAACAGAGAATGAACATATTTTCAAGAACGCAAAGGAGATAGAGCCAAATACATATATAAACTTAGACATAGTTGACGGGATGGTTCCTCATCATTTTTTTACAAAAGAAGAAATAACCAAACTTCTCAAGAATTTTAAGATACTAAAAATGTATGAAAAGGACGTTTTAGTAGAACATGAACACTGCTCATGGAATTATTGGATTGTGAGCGCAAAAAAACTCTAAATCATAATAATTCCAGTTAATGTCACTCCATCAGCAAAGATATTTAATGCCTTGCTTCTATTAATCAGGTTATGCTCTGGTTTGTATTTGCACTCTTGACAGCATTCTTTGACTCAATGAAGCAGGTATTCAGCAAAAAAAGCCTTAAGCACATTGACGAATATGCAGCTGCATGGACGCTAAGATTTTTTGCTGTTATGCTTCTGTCACCCCTCCTGCTGTTTATAGAGATTCCGGCTCTCGGGGACGGATTCTGGGTTGCGCTTGCTGTCAGCGGAACTCTAAATGCAGTGAACACTGTCCTATACATGAGAGCAATCAAGGTGTCTGACCTTTCAATGACCATCCCGATGATTACGTTTACACCTTTATTTCTTCTTGTAACCTCACCCATCATGGTCGGGGAATTCCCGGATGCTTCAGGGATTATCGGTATTTTCCTGATTGTGCTTGGCTCTTATGTCCTCAACATAAAGGAAAAATCCAGGGGGTATCTTGCCCCTTTCAGGGCGCTCCTGAAACAAGAAGGTCCGAGATTAATGCTGATAGTTGCATTCATCTGGAGCATAACAGCCAATCTCGACAAGATAGGTCTCGAGAATTCTTCTCCAATGTTCTGGATAATAGCACTGGAGGGTTTCATGTCCCTCCTGTTATTTCCGGTAATGCTTCACAGATCAGGACAGGGAATAAAACAAATCCGGACTAATTTGCGCACTCTGGCGCCTGTTGGCTTTTCCAGTGCATTGATGAGGATATTTCAGATTCTTGCAATCAGCCTGACCCTTGTTGCATATGTCATATCAGTAAAAAGAATGAGCATAATAATGAGCGTTGTCATAGGATGCATGGTTTTCAGGGAAAAAGGAATAAAAGAGCGGTTGCCGGGAGCAATAATCATGGTACTGGGTGTCTTGTTCATAACCTTGTTTTAATGATTTCAGGGCCTTATGGCTTCGCATGCTGCTGTATATTATTCTTCAAAGAGGAATACATCATCTATCCTGGATTTCAAAGCCGTTGCCACATCGTGGGCTAACTTAAGGGAAGGGTTGTATTTTCCCTTCTCCAGGAAAACTATTGTTTCTCTTCTTACACCTACTTTTTTTGCGAGGTCTTCCTGGGTTAAATCGTATTTGGCTCTGAATTCCTTTATGCGGGTTTTCATCTAAATATCACTTCTTTTGTTGTAGTACCATCTGAGTATGAGCCAAGAATATATTCCGACAAGCAACACAGTAGAATACATACCCTTAAGTTCAATATTAAGTGACCAGATTTTGTCTGCCCAATACAAAATTGTTAGTGCAAGCAAAACAATCCAGAATGCAGCATACCCTGCCTTTTCATTAATTCTTGTAACTCTTTCATCTGCTATAAGCTCTGTTTTTGGTTTTGTCGAGGCAACTAATGCCCCAATACACATCATTATGCCAACAAGAATTGATATCCCTCCAAGAACAGTTATTGTCTTGGAATATGTTTGAAAAAACAATGCAACACTTCCGAGTAAGATAGTAATCAAACCGACTCCTATAAATGATAAAATATCCTTGTCTTTTCTTAGTTTCATGCTGCATCACCGTTTCCCACAGAATACAACTGAAATATTGTTTTCATGGTTAAAAACCTTTATCTTTCTTGATGTTTTCGTAATAGTATTCGCCAATGAACCAGAAGCACACGATTTTTAGCGCATCATATTTTCCTGATTTTTTCATTTTATGTCACCTCTCTTTTCATAGTAGAACACAGAAAGAAGGCACACTAATATGCTTCCTCCGAAAAGAAGTACAAATGCCGGAGCAAATAGGACGGTGCTCTTTGTCAGGTATATGTATATGATTGTTGCGACTCCGAAGAAGACGGTGTACATAAAAGCATTTGTCGCAGCTTTGCCAATGTTCATCTTTATTCTCTCATCACTTAAATTGTAAATTCCAAAATACGGGATAAACGAAAGGAACCACAGGAAAGCTGTGTTTCCCTCAACAAAATACAAGAGACTCACGACAGACAGAAAACCCAGATACCAAAGTTTGTTTTTCATTCTATATCACCTTTAAAAGTTAGTTATTTATAACATATGATTAATTATTTCTAACTTTATGTTAGATATATATAACTTCAAACTATTTAAATGTTTCGGTTTTTTGTCCAAAAAGTCTTTTTGGGGGGGGCTGGTTGCTAGAAAGGATGGAATTACACTATCAGATAAACTGTTTCAGGCTGGTCTGTGTTTTTATGCAGGAAAGGAGTTTGCTCTGTTTTTTGTAGCGCTCAAACGGCAATTTTAGCCTTGATTTCATGGATGTGAGGGCGCCTTCAAGTGTATTGAATATTTCGGGCCTGTTCTGGAATGCGCCTCTTGCTGCTTCGCGGATTACCCATACGCCCAGAGGTGTGTCGTATTGGGGGTAGACTTCTCTTATTATGAGGACTGATGCCTGGCGCCTTTTCTTTGAAAGGTATTCGAGTGCTGCAAGCCTTGCGGAATAATAGGCGCCTGTTACATTGGATGCGTATGTTTTTCTGCCGTAGTAGTTTTCGTAGTCTGAATATAGTACCGGTGATGCACCGTTCGGGTTCCATACGCTTTTTGGAAATTTGGTCTCTATGACTTCAAACTGCCATTCTTTTGGGATTATCAGTATTTCAAAATGGTTGCCAAGATAGGTGTTGTGGAATACGAGGCAGTTGTCCTGCACACTGTAGTCTTTTACTTTTTCAATCAGTTTTTTGGATATTGTATCGTCAACTGCGGTGATTGTCCATCTTGTGGGTACAAGTTTCCTGTTTTTTTCAAGCCCAAGAAGGCCGAGGGACATGATTTTTGTGATTGAGTTCTCATCAATGTTTTTTTTGTACAGGTATTCTATTGCGCTTATAGCTTTCAGGTCTGTGTCGCTTACGGTCTTGTCGACAGGGTGCGCTATTGCTACATTGCCTGACAGTTTTGCTTTTTTTACTTCAGCAGGTGAGCCGATTGGCGGAAGCCTTGAGTCAAAGGATATGCTGAATCTTGGTTTCTTTTTCAGCCAGAATTCTGCATTGACCTGATTTTTTGCCTGTGCAATTTCCTGCGCGATTTCAAGGAACCTGCTGCGCGGTGATTTTACGTCGATTTTGGATCTTACGGCTACCATGCCGGATCTCCTTTGCAGGATCCCGGGGATATCAAATTTTGCCTTGTACCAGAACCCAGGGCTGTCTCTTGTCCATGAGTATTCATCTTCGTATGAGGGGGTGAGGATGTTCAGGTTCACTTTCGGGTAGCTTGTGCGCCCGACAAAGCAGCCTGGGGGGCTCGTGCCTGTGAAATTGGTGCCTGTGTCCCCGATGACTTTTGAGAATTGCTTTACTTTTGAGACTATGGAGCAGAATGGCCTGCCGCAAAGATTTCTTCCCTTGCATCTTGTACAGAGGTTTTCATCCATGCAGGTTGATTGGGAAAATAGATTTAAATTATGACATAGATTATTGCTTTATTCCCATTCAATTGTCCCTGGGGGCTTGTTTGTGATGTCGTAGACTACCCGGTTCACTTCCTTTATCTCGTTGGTAATTCTTGTAGAAATCTTTTCAAGCAGGCTATAGGGTACTTTTGAAAAACTCGCGCTCATGGCATCGACAGAATTCACAAACCTGATTGCAATAACTCTTTTATAGCTTCTTGCGTCGCCCTGCACCCCTACAGATTTTACTGGCAGGAGGACTGCGAAAGCCTGCCAGATGCTGTTGTATTCATCTGCTTTTTCAAGCTCATCAAGGACAATGTAATTCGCTTTCTGCACAATTTTGACATTCTTGCGCGTACACTCGCCAAGTATCCTGATAGCAAGCCCGGGTCCGGGGAACGGATGCCTTAAGGCAAGCTCATCCGGGAGGCCAAGCTTCTTTGCAACAGCCCTGACCTCATCCTTATACAGGTCCTCCAAGGGTTCGCATAACTCAAGTGTCATATTCTTTGGCAAGCCGCCGACATTATGATGCGACTTAATGACAGATGCGTTTTTGCTTGTGCCGCTTTCGATCCTGTCGGGGTAAATCGTGCCCTGCACAAGAATCTCTGCTTTTTTATCTAATGCAACTTCATCAAATATCCTGATAAATAGCCTGCCAATTATCTTCCTTTTCTGTTCAGGGTCCACGATACCGCGCAAAGCATCGTAAAACTTCTTCCTGGCATCAACCATCTTTAGTTTCATGTCCCAATGGGTAAAAGTATCCCTGATAAACTCAGGCTCACCAAGCCGCATAAAACCAGTATCCACAAAGACTGCAGTCAGGTTCTTTCCGATTGCCCTGCTCATCAAAATAGCTGCAACAGAAGAATCAACACCCCCAGAAAGGCCGATAATCGCGCGACGGTTACCAACCTGCCTTTTTATCTTCTTAATCTTATCGCCGATAAAACGCTCCATGCTCCAGTCTTTTTTGGCAGAGCAAATATCAAAAACAAAATTTGAAAAAAGCACTTTTCCTTTTTTCGTATGCGTAACTTCCGGATGGAACTGGACACCGTAAATATTCTTCCTTTTGTTTTGAATAACAGCAATGCAGTTACCTGTCCTTGCGGCAACCTCAAACCCGGGCGGAGGTGCGGTAACAGAGTTGCCATGGTTCATCCATACAGCTTCAGCCTTGTCAAATCCTTTAAGGATGCTGTCTTTTTTAGCCACCTTTAGCTTTGTAATCCCGTATTCTCTCCCGGCACCCAGGCTCACTTTTCCTCCCAGATAATGGCTGATAATATGGTGCCCATAGCAAAGACCGAGAACCGGAACGTTCAGCTCAAATATATTCTTATCGCACTGCGGCGCTGCCGGATCTACGACATCGTCGGGCCCGCCTGAGAGTATAATGCCTCTTATGTCCGGGAAATTGGCCCTGATATCATCTGCACTCAGCTCATTTGAAACAACTGATGAGAATACGCCAAGGTCGCGCACTCTTCGCGCTATCAGGTGCGCATACTGCGAACCAAAATCCATCACAATTATCCGGGCATTCATACGTATTCTTTAGAAATTTATATTATATATTTACTGTTGCGTCCAAATAGCAGGTCATATCCTGGTTGCGTAAATTATAAAGAGCATCATCAGTCGGCTTGCAGGAGAATGGCAAGTGCCTAGAACCAGCCGCGTTCCTTTTTTTCTTCCTCTTCCTCTTCCTGCTTCTGTTTCTTCCATATCGGCTTTAATTTCACCTCAAGGCCTGCAAGCGATGTCTTTGTGTTCCCGATGCCGCATGAATTCCCGACGCCAAGTAACAATATTTTCTCGTTCCTTGTCTCTTTAATCAGTCGTTTTACAACGTCTCTAGCCTTGTCCCGTGAGCTGAACACTTTCTTATGCAGGGGAGATGAGGCTTCCATAATGCCCATCTTTATCGCGACGCCGTCCAGCGGAAGGTCATGCTTCAATGCAACTTCTTCTATTTTCGAGCGCTCAACACCTATGCCGCCCATCATTACTCCGACGCCTTCTGCTATAGAGCCGGTCTCTTCGCCCTCAAGTTTCCCGGCAGCATCCATTGTAATTATGTGGTCAATGTTTTCGCGCTCTCTCAGGGCTTCTACTGCTTTGCCAAGCTTGCCTAGTGATGCGCCAGGACCCTTTGCTTTCATGACAAAAACGGTTTTGCCCTCTATTGCTTCTTCACTTACAAGAACATCTCTTGCGATCTCCTCGCCTTCTTTTGTCTTGAATGAGGCAGCGAGCATAGGCCCTATTGCGTCGCCGATCGGAATGCCTTTGATGAATGCATGAGTTGCCTTGACGTTGCCTTTTGCCATTTTCAGGAGTAGCGGCATGTACATCTGGAGGATTAGCACCATCTGGAGATTGTTGGTCTTTTTTATGGTTATTATCAGAT
>JAUVEK010000050.1 GCA_030594795.1 Candidatus Nanohalarchaeota archaeon
CCTTCTGATATCCATATTGATATTCGCTGCGATAGCCATCATCTACCTCACGCGCATATCCCGGGAACTGAAAAAACTAAGAGAAGAAACAAAAGAAGCGCATGAAATGAACCACGGCATAACAGCAGAAAAACTCGAGACAAATCACAATATACTTTCAGAAATCAACATGAACCTCAGGAAACTTCCCGAGAGAAAAGAACGTAAAAATTAAACAAAAGCACTAAACCTTTCTCATCCTGAACGTAAGAAACATAATCATTGTAGCAACAAAAGCCACAAGATAATATCCAAGACCCACAACAATGCCAATCAGCGCATTCGCCCAGATGCTGGCAGCTGTCGTGATACCGGAAACCCTGCCGCCTGAAGTCATTATCTGGCCGGCACCCAGGAACCCGATGCCTGTGATAATGGCGCCGATTGTTCTTGCACCTGAATCCGCATCAGGGAAAGCCACCATACTCACTGCAACAACAGTGGCAGAAGACAGGCACACAATGATATGCGTCCTCAACCCGGCTGACTTCTTCACTCTCTGCCTCTCACGGCCAATGATGAATCCCATTGAAACTGCAAAAATCATCTTGAAAATAATCAAAAAATCAGCTGCGCAATAACTGACCAGAGTGTCAAATACAGGAAACATCAAAATCACAGGCAACTAACTTCAGGGAATATCTTTATATTTCTTTCCCGCGCAAAAACCCAAAAAACGCGCATTGTCAATCTTTATATTTATCGCTCATAATAATATTGTACACGAAAAATGCTCCCTTCTTTTCAAAAAAAACGGTGATAAAAATCGAAGACATCCTGAAAAAAGCAATAGACTACGCATCCGCAAAATCCGACTACTGCGACATAAGAGCAATAACCACATCAAGCGAAACCTCCGCAAAAACAACCAAAGAGGAATCAAACTCAAGCGCAGCCACATTCGGCATAGGCATAAGAGTCCTGAAAGACGGCGCATACGCATACACATCCTGCCAAAACACAGACCTCAAAGAACTGAAAGCCGCAATAGACAAAGCATCAAAAATAGCAGCACTCATGGGCAAAAAAACAAAAACCAAAGCATCACAAAAAACATACAAAGCAATCACAGACACAAAAAAAACAAAAATAAAAAAAGACCCCTTTGAAATCCCGGCAGAACAAAAACACATACTTCTCAAAGACATCATAAGATACGCAGCCCAAAAAGAAATAGCATTCGCAAGCGCAAGAATCTCAGCATCAAAAGCCCGCAAACAATTCGCAAACACAGAAGGCAGTTTCATCACAACAGAAACCACAAAAACCATACTCGCCCTCTCAGCAGTCGCAAAAAGAGGCCAAAAGCAGACAATGAACTACGACGTATACGCAAAACCTCAAGGCTTCGAAACCCTCGAAAAACTCAACCTCGAACAATTCGCAAACAACATAGCAAAAAAAGCAATCTCATTTTTAGACGCCGTAAAGCCCCCTCACGGCAAGATGGACGTAATAATGTCGCCACAGGTTGCAGGCACCCTCGTACACGAAGTATTCGGCCACGCCGCAGAAGCAGACTGGATAGCAAACGGCAGATCCCTCCTCAAAGACAAACTAAACCAGAGAATCGGCACAGGCATAATGACAATATACGACGATGGCTCAATGGACGGCGGCTGGGGCACAATCTACTACGACGACGAAGGCATCCCCGCAAAAAAGACCATCCTCCTCGACAAAGGCATCCTCATCCAGTACATGCACTCAAGACAGACCGCAGAAAAACTCGGGATGGAACTAACAGGCAACGCAAGAGCCCAGGACTACACCCACCGCATAATCCCGAGAATGACAAACACATGCCTCGCACCCGGCACCCACACCATAGAGGAGATGATCAGTATGGTCAAAAAAGGCATACTAGTCGACAAATACACAACCGCACTCGAAGACCCTGCAGGCGGGAGCTTTGAGCTGAAGACACTCGGCGGAAACATAATAGAAAACGGCGAACTAAAAGAGCCGATTGAGCGCACCACGCTTTCTTCATCCTCATTCATCGACACATTCATGAACATAAGCGCAATCTCAAAACACATGAACCTTATGAGCACCGGCTCATGCGGCAAAGGCCACGAAGACTGGGTATCAGTCGGCAACCCCGCCCCCTCAGTACTAGCAGGAAATATCATAGTAGGTGGAAACTAATGAAAGGCTTCGAATCAATCCTAAAGAAAAACAACATAGAGATATTCATCTCAGAAACAAGACTATCAGAATGCCCCATAGACGGCGACGGCACCTACACAAGATCAGTCACAGAAACAGGCTACATGATACGCACACTAAAAGACAACAGGCTCGGCACATCAACCTCAAACATACTAAACAAAGAAGCAATCAAAAAAACCACAGAACTTAGCCTGGCATCATCAGGACACGCAGAAAAACTCCCAAAAAGCTTCTCATTCACAGACACAGAAGGAAAAACACCGGTATCGGACACCTTTGACAACTCAATCTCAAAAAACATGGACACATTAACAGCAAAACTCCAGCAGGAATGCCAACAAACAGCAGCTGAATCAGGCATCATACTGACCAACGGCAAAATAAAGCTCATGGAATTCAAATACACAATAATGAACAGCCTGGGCATAGAAAAGAAAGAGCGCGGCACATACATCTCAGCCGCAATCGACTCAAAAGCAGACACAAAACAGCCCCTCGCAGAACTCTCATCCACATACATCAAAAGGACATACAAAAAAAGCGACTTCATAGACTGGCTCAAAAACCGCCTCGACATCACAAAAAAATGCATAAGCCCCCAAAAACTAAAGACTGCATCATACAATCTCATCCTAAGCCCGCATGTATCAGGCCCCATCCTCCTCGACACCATCGGCTACTGGGCATCCGGCAAATCAAGACTCGACGGAATCTCACTCTTTGAAGGAAAAGAAAACAAAACCATAGCAAGCCCAAACTTCACAGCAACAGACGACCCAAGGCGCCCAAACGCGCCGTCAACATTCTCAATCGACATGGAAGGCACAAAAACAAAAAAAACAAACATAATAAAAAACGGCATATTTTCAAACTACATCTACGACAACAAATACTCAAGCCACGCAAACACCTCATCCACAGGCAACTGCAAAAAAGCCACATTCATGGGCTCAGAAAAAATCTACACTGCAGGAAACTTCTCAGGCATGCACAACCTCTCAATAAAGCAAGGCACAGAACACCTTGAGTCAATACTCTCAGACTTCAGCGGCATCTACATAGAAGCGGTCGGCATACCATCCGCAGACCACGAGACCGGCAACTTCGGCTTCGAACTAAGAAACGCATTCCTTGTAGACAAAGGCGCAATGACTCCCGTAAGATACGCCATATACTCAGGAAAAGTCCAGGACCTGATCAAAAATACAAAAACAATGTCAAAAGAACGCGAAACAGCCACAGACCCCATGGCCCCTGAATACAACAGCGCATGCATCACACCCTACTTCCTAATCGAAAACCAGAAGATTTCCGCAGCAAAATAGCGCCCATTCTTTCTAAAAACATAGAAACATCTATAAACATCCACATACAAGACTAAAAACATACGCACAATCAATCATGCATATCAACTACAGAGATGAACATACAAAATTATCCTGACCTGTCAGACTAAAAAATGGAGGTAAATAATATGGAAAACACAATAGAAAAAAAGAGTATGCCCCTTTTGGGAGATAATTTCCCTGAAATGAAAGTACAGACAACCCGCGGACAGATGGAACTTCCAAAACATTTTGCAGGAAAGTGGTTCGTCCTGTTCAGCCATCCCGCTGATTTCACCCCCGTTTGCACCACTGAATTCGTAGCCTTTCAAAAAAGATACGACAAGTTCAAAGCTCTGGATTGCGAACTGATCGGTCTTAGCGTTGACCAGGTATTTGCCCATATCAAATGGGAAGAATGGATAAAAGAAAACATGGATATTGAGATTCAATTCCCAATAATTGCCGACACCGGACTGGTCGCAGAAAAACTAGGCCTTATCCATCCCGGGAAGGGAACCAACACAGTAAGAGCAGTATTTGTAGTAGATGCTGAAGCAAAGATAAGAATCATTCTGTATTACCCACAGGAATTAGGCAGGAACATGGACGAAATATTAAGAGTAGTGAAAGCCATGCAGATATCTGACAAAAACAAAGTTGCCATGCCTGCAAATTGGCCGAACAATGAAGTAGTCGGCGACCACGTCATCATACCGCCCGCAACAGACGCTAAAACTGCTAAAGAGAGACTGGAAAAAGCCAAAGCAGGCGAGTTTGAATGCCTTGACTGGTGGCTCTGCCATAAAAAATTAGAAAAATAAATTATAATAGCAAGAATACCAAAAAGTACTGGAGAGGATGATATCCATAAAAGACATTAAAGAGAAGACACTATTAAACAAATTTCTAGGAGATTCACCGATTATTAGAATTGTTGATGCAATGTTAGAATTCAGAGGAAATGAAGTCACCCAAAAAGAAATCTATGAAGAAGCAGAAATCTCACGACCCACACTACACGCATATCTCCCAATTCTGGAAAAACACGGCGTAGTCGTCGTAACTAGAAAAATCGGAAACAATAAACTCTACAAAATAGATACAAAAAACAAAATGGCAAGATATTTCATAAATATGGAAAAAGAACTTGTTTCGAGAGCGCTCAATGATGCCTCACAAAATCATCAAAAAATCCCTGTAAAAGTTAGTTCAAACTAGACACGTTATTCCAGTATAAAACGCGCCAATTTTCTAAAAACATAGAAACATTTATAAACAACCAGACACATAATTAGAAACATGCGCACAATCGAGCAGATATACAGGGAAATACTCTATCAGGCAATCGAGAAAAAACAACTTACACTTACACAGCTTGGGCTTTCTAAGCACCTCAATACATCAATCAGCGTAGTAAACTACGCCATAAAGCCATTAAGAGAAATGGGCGCAATCGCAGGGATGCCAAGAGGCTTCAGGATCACAGACACAGAAAAAATACTATACTACTGGGCAAGCATCCGCAGCCTGCAAAAAGACATAATCTACTCAACGCGCATGGAAGCGCCGGTATCAGAAATCGAAAACACCATGCCAAACAACATTGTTTTCAGCGCATACACTGCATACAAACACACATTCAGAGATGCGCCGGCAGACTACTCAGAAATCTATGTATACTCAAAAGACCCGGGCGAAATAAAAAACCGCTTCCCTCCATCAAAAAACACCCCGAACATATTCGTACTAAAAGCAGACAAAAACATAGAAAAATACGGAAAAACAACCACAATCGCAAACACCTTCGTCGACCTTTGGAACATAAAAGAATGGTACGCAAAAGACTACATAAAAGCAATAAAGGAGAAACTCCATGAGAACTGACAAAAAAAAAGAGGGATGGAGGGGGTCTGAGAACCGTGTGCTTGAGCGGAAGCGAAACACACCAGATGATCAACCTTTCAGAAGGTTGCAATACTGGAACGACATCACAACAGAAAAAAGCTGGGAAATACTCATAAAACTAAGAAAAACACCCCTTGACTTCATCCTCATCGGCGGCTGGGCAGCCTGGCTCTGGACAAAGACACACAAATCAAAAGACATAGACATCGTCCTGAAAGATTTCAAAGCAATCGACTACCTGAAACAAAACTACGACCTGCGCAAAAACGAGCACCTGAAAAAGTACGAGATAAAAATCGAAGGCATAGACATTGACATATACACCCCGTATTTCTCAAAACTCATCATACCACCAGAAGACCTCACAAACTACAGCACAATACTGGAAAACATCAACGTAATCACACCGGAAGCACTGCTAATACTGAAACAAAAAGCAGAACTAGACCGCAGGGGAAGCGCAAAAGGCGAAAAAGACGCGATAGACATAATGACCATTCTGCTGAACACAGACATAAGCTTTGAAAAATACAAACAAATCCTAAAAAGATACAATCATAACAACCTCCTTGCTGAACTCCGAAACCTCATAAAAACATTTGACATAAAAAACATAACATATCTGAACCTCAACCCAAGGACATTCAAGCTCAGAAAGCGCGAACTTTTAGAAAGACTCAAAGAACATCCATAAAACACAAAAAACCTATCATCTGCCCCTCAAAACACCTTAACAGAACAAAGTATAGAAAAGTTCAACCCCAAGACGAATATGCAAACCTTGTTCGGATATACCCCCAATTTGGAGTTATATCCGCACTTTTGTTCGGATATAAATTGTTATCGGAAATTGCGGGGCTTTTGAAAAGATTTATTAACTTTAACACAACTAAATTATGAGTATGGAAAAGAAAATTAAAATTGGACTAACTTTTTTGATAATATGTGTAATTCTTGTCTCTCTTTTGGTGTTGTATCTTAATCGCAGTGATCAAAGGATAAAACCCCCAGATACACTACATGTGGAGATAATAGTTGACTTAAAATCACCAGATGAGGGCACGATACACATAACATGTCCAGAAAATAAAGTCAGCACAGATGATTATGATGTAGTTGTAGGTGCTAACAGAAATGCATGGGAGATTCTTGATCAATATAGTATACCTTATAAGAATCCAAATAGCATTAAACCACTCCGAGAGGGTGGTAAGGTCACAGCGTCTTTAGATTTCTTTGTGGATAACAAATATGAGTTTGCTTGGCCTGTTTGCACATTCAAGTCAACATGGAGTCAGATGTGGATGGGGGCTGATTTCACAGTGATCTTGCCCGAAGATTATGAAATCGTGAACATAACAACAAGAAATGTTGTGGAAGGTCCTACAAAGACTTTTGAAGACGAACGATGGAGGATAACAACAAAGACATTAGATAATTCAGAGTTCCATATCGAGATTACCTATGAAAAGATTGAAAATCAAGAGGATCTGGAATGAGAGAGTATATCTTGCTGTAGGATTTTTAACTTGCCAGATAATACAACTTTTCAAAGACAAAAGCCCCGCAACTCTTCGCCACTTCGTGGCTCGGTCTCGGCTACGCCGAGACTCCGATAACAGAGGATAAAAAACTTCACTTCGTTTCGTCCAAATTGATGCTACGCATCAACTTCTTTTATCCTCGATATGTTATAAGAAATTGCGGGGCTTTTACAAAACTTTATTAACTTCAATACAATAAAATTATGACTATGGAAAAGAAAATTAAAATAGGGTTAGCTTTTTTAGTAGTTTGCACAGTTCTTGTCTCTCTTACGGTACTGTATAATTATTTTAATCAAGGAATGGAACCTCCAGATACAATACATGTGGATGTACTGGTTGACTTAAAATCACCGAATGACGGTACAATATATGTAACATGTCCAGAGAATGAAGTTAGCAAAGATGATTTTGATGTATTTGCAGGTGCGAACTCAAAGGCCTGCGAGATTCTTGACCAATATTATATCCCTTGGGAAGAAGATCCATTTAGCGTTAAACCGCTTCGAGAAGATGGAAATGTCACAGTGTCTTTAGATTTCTTTGCTGAGAACAAATCTGAGTTTGTTGGACCTGTCTGTACATTTAACTCAACATTTCTTTCTTTTTATCAGGTGGCGGATTTCACAGTAATCCTACCAGAAGGTTACGAAATAGTGGATATAGCCACAGAAAATGCAGTAAAAAAACCGAAAAGAAGATTTGTGGATGACCGCTGGGAAATAGAAACAAAGACATTGGAAAATTCTGAGTTTCAGATAAGAATTACATATAACCAGGTTGAAATAGAAAATAGAGACCTTTCTATTTGTGATAAAACCTGGCAAGGAGTACAGTATCAGAAAACAAAGGATTGGTGCTACACAGATGTTGCTGTAGACAAAAAAGATATTTCAATCTGTGAGAAAATCCAAAACCAAGATAATAAAGAGGGGTGCTATTCAGGTGTCGCTGAAGCCAAGCAAGACATCTCAATCTGTGAGAAAATCCACGATCAGGATTGCAAAGATGAATGTTATGTATCTGTTGCCAAAGCCAAGCAAGACATCTCAATCTGTGAGAAAATGGAACAGAATCCTTATAAAGCTTATAAGGAACTGTGCTACTCAAAGGTTGCCTTCGCTAAGCAAGACCCTACAATTTGTGTCCAAATTCAATATCAAAATATTAGAGATGATTGTTACTTTAGTGTTGCTGCAATCAAAGAAAACATTTCAATCTGTGATAAAATACAACGGAACTTTAATAAAGAGTCATGTTATTTGGAAGTTGCCTCAAGGAAGCAAGATATCTCAATCTGTGATAAAATCCACGATCAGGGTATTAAAGATTTGTGCTTTGTCGACCTCATAGAAACCCTTACCGTCAATAAATAGGTTATAGCCTAAGTTTGACAGTTTGTTCACTATTGATACACAAAATAGAGTTTAACAACGTGTTTTTACCAAACTTTGACAGTTGATTAAAAAAGAGTGTTCTTAGTTATGTTAGTTATGAGACAAACACACCTAAGAACGAATATAC
>JAUVEK010000115.1 GCA_030594795.1 Candidatus Nanohalarchaeota archaeon
TTGTTGGTTTATATTCCGCGGATTTCGCAGGTTTTGAAGTATTTGGATGCTATTTCTCTGAATTCTCCCAGTTTTTCCGGGGTGTAGGCTTGAGTGTTTGCAAGTGTCATGTCGAGCATTGCTGTATTGTTTCGAAACTGCTGCAATACATAGCGTCTTGATCCTTTGAGCCATTTGCATATTTTGATTAAATCGTTTTTTTTGAAGTATGGCGGGACGATAGTGGTCCGGAATTCGTAGTCTATCCGGCTGTTTCTTATTATGTCTGTGCTTTTTTTTATGTTTTCTTTGTTGACTTTTACTTTTGCGACATTGTCGTAGTCGTCGTAGTGGGCTTTGATGTCCATTGCAATGTAGTCTACTAATTCTTTTTTTATTAGTGTTTCGAGGATGCCGGGGTTTGTGCCGTTGGTGTCGAGTTTTACGAGAAATCCGCGCTCTTTTATATTTTTTATGAATTCTTCCAGTCCCTTGTGCAATGTGGGTTCCCCGCCTGTCAGGCAGACGCCATCGAGCCATTTTTTTCTTTTTTCCAGAGATTCGATGATTTCTTGTGGGTTGATCGGGTTGTTTTTGTCCTTGTCCAGAACGAGTTCGGGGTTGTGGCAGAAAGGGCAGCGGAAGTTGCACCTGTTGAAGAATAGAGTGTCTGCGATTTTGCCGGGGTAATCTATGAGTGATGCTTTGAATATCCCGCGGATCTCCACATCCAGATAAGTCATTTTGCGAGCACCCTGCGAATTTCCGCGATGTCCGGTACGGTGCTTCTCCATCCTGTTTTTTCTTTGCCGTCGTCTTCAGTGATGATTATGGATGGAGTTGACATTATCCCGTGGAATGATGATTCTGTAAGCCCGTCTATGGTGGATATGTTGTGGTACTCGACATCATGCCCGTCGGTTTCCAGGAGCTTCCCCATGTCTTTTGCCTGAGGGCAGTTTGGGCATTCGTCTTTTACAAATATTTTTACTTTCATTGTATCGCCAGTTAAATCTTGTAGTTTCCTTTTTGCCGGTCTCTGAATTCTGCTTTTTTGCTTTTGTTCCAGTTGTCTATCTTGGAATAGTAGCCGACGACCCTGCTCATGCCGTAGACGTTGGTGCTTCCGCAATGCGGGCATCGCGGCACGATTGTTTCACTAATCTCTTTTTCATTCTCACTCATACTGCAACCGCCTCCTGTTTTTTTGGTGTGTCAAGTTCCTGTGCTTTTTGTTCTCTTATGTATCCCCTGGATACTTTGTGACAATCATTGCATACTGTGAATTCCGGTGATATGACGATTTGTGCGCATTGTGTGTTGTCCCATGTTTTTTTGATTAAGGACAGTATGCTGTCTGTGTCCGGCTTTTGCTCGCCTACAAATACGTGAGTTATTGCCCCGGATTCTATTAGTGTGTTGAATTTTGACTGCATCTCGATTCTTTCTGTGATGTCTATCGGTGCGTCCGGCACGAGATGTATGCTGTTTGTGTAGTATACTTCCCCTTTCTTCTTGTTGCCCCGGACGTAGTCTTTGCTTTCGGGGTATTCTTTCATGTCGACTTTTGCGAGCCTTAATGAAGCGCTTTCTGCCGGGGTCTCTTCAAGTGAGAATTTCAGGCTGTGCTCTTTTTCAAGTTCCTTGCATTTGAGGTACATTGCGGAAATTATTTTCAGGCCTGTCTTGTAGGCGCTCTCAGATTCATGAAGTTCCTGGTCCATGAGGTATTTTACACATTCGTTCAGGCCGATGATGCCGATGATGTAGGTTGATGTCTCGAGGTCGATGTATGGCCTGCCGTCGGGCGCGATTTGGCCGACCTGCCATAATGGTGCTCCGGGGATGCTCATCAGTTTCTGTATGAATTTCTTTTTCTCAAGGTGCGCTTTTACAGCGAGTTTCATTGCCTTGTACATTTCTGTTATTGCGCCTTCTATGTTGCCTTTTCCTGCCCTGTAGGCGGCTTGGGGCAGGTTTATGCTTACGTTCTGGAACCCGCAGAATCTCATGCTTTCAGGGTGCTTGATTACATAGTCGTCGACTACTTTTGTCCTTAGGCGGCAGCACATGGAGAGGTTTACCTCGTCCCTGTCGAAGACAAAATAGGGGGATCCGTTTTCAGATGATACCAGGCATGCGTGCTTAAGGAGTTCAAGCTGCCTGGGGTCGCTGAAGGATGTTTTGTCTATGTGCAGGTCGCATTTCGGGAATGGAAATGGTTTGCCCTCACTGTCGCCTTCCCGCCAGACGTCAAGGAGCACTTTTGCGAATTTCTGGGCCTCCTCTTCGTAGTCTGCGTACACTTTACCTGTGTATTTCCCGCCGGGGCCGATGGCCGGGACGTCTTTGAGGTAGGATGGTATGCTCATGTGTATGTTGAAGTCTATGAATAAAGTCTGTCCGCCGCGTGAGAATGCGTTCTGGCTGCATGAGAATATCAGGTACTGGGCTTCCTGTTTCATTCTCTCGTAGCTCATGCCTACAAGGTAGGGTGCATAGAATATGTTTACGTAGCTGATACCGAGTGCGCCGGCGTAGTATGCCTGCATGGATGCGAGGAATGTGTTCAGGTGCCCTGTCAGTGTGCTTGCGTGCTTTGCAGGGGCTGAGACTGTCGATAGGTTGACGAGCCGAAGACCGTATTTTTTGATGTATTCAAGGCTGTGGGCGCTGCAGTATACGCGGATAGGGTACCCGAGATCGTGCAGGTGGATTGCGCCTTTCAGGTGCGCTGAGGCAATGTCTTCTGAGAATACCTCTTTTAAGGCGTATTGCTTGAGTGTGTTTTCTGCAATCGCGAGGTTTACGGCTTCAGGATTGTTGGCTGCAACGTTGCTGTTTTCATTGCTTTTGTCGAATATCAGTTTTTTCAGGTTGTAGTGGGGCATCCCGATGATTCCCTGCTTTTCGAGCTTTTTGTCATATCCCCTGATGAAGAGCTCGTTGTCGACAAGTTCGCGTATGAGACTTACTGATATTGTTTTGATTCCTGATGAGAATACTTTCTTTTCGACAGCTTCGCCTATTTCTATGGCTTTATCGCGCGGGATTCTTGTCTCTCTTACGAGGGCGCTTACGATGCGCTCGCTGTCCCATTCGCCGATGTTTCCTTTTGTGGTTGTTGTTACCTGCAATAGTATGTCTGTTGAGTCTGTGTCTGCGTTTTTCGGCTCCCCGACGACTTTGAGCTTTTGCAATACGCGTTCAAATGATTCTATGTCTTTAAACGACCTGTAGACTGATGCGAACCTGATGTATGCGACGTCGTCCAAGGCTTTCAGCTTCTTCATTACGCGGTTCCCGATTTTCCTGCTTTCTATTTCGCTTTCGTCCATGTGAAGCAGTTCGTTTTCGATTTCGTCGACAAGATTTTCGATTGAGTCCTGACTGATTGGCCTTTTCTGGCAGGATATTAAGACGCTTTTCAATATCTTGTTCCTGTCGAATTCCTGCCTTGAGCCGTCTTTTTTGATGATCATCAAGGGGCTGGTCTCTATGCGCTCGTATGTTGTGAATCTTTTGCCGCATGATGCGCATTCTCTTCTTCTCCGGTTGACTTCCAGATCCTCTGTGAATCTTTTGTCGAGAACCTTTGTTTCACTAGATGAACAATATGGACACTTCAAGCAAATCCCTCCTGGGTAATAACACACACCACGATATCTCGTAGTAGTGACATTGGTGAGATACTAGATGTAGTGTGTGTGGTGATATATTGGAGTCTTAAGTATATAAACTCTTTCGTACTATGAATGTAATTTTGGGATATATATTCTGTGTTGTATATGTTCTGGATGTTTTGTTAGTTCTTGTGTGTTTTGTTTGAATATAAATGTTGTTCATAGGTGTCCTGCCGATAGGATTCATTAAACACTTAAAATTCAAATGCCTATTTGTGGTTATGTCAAGTACTGGATGGACTGAGAAATACCGGCCTAGGAGCATTGATGATGTTATCGGGAATGATAAAGGAAAGGTGTTTGACTGGGTTAAAAG
>JAUVEK010000105.1 GCA_030594795.1 Candidatus Nanohalarchaeota archaeon
TGTCCCTCTGGGAACTGATGGCGGAGTGTACAACCTGTACCTGATGGTTATGGGAGACGGTTCAATCATGGCAGTGGAAAACGTGACTATAACTGTGCCCTGCGCAAACTGTACTTCAGGAATAGACTGGTGGGTTGGCCGCAACACGCCTATAGAACTGAGGTGTAATGATTCATTGCCTCATCCTGTTGGCCATGAAGATGTCTGTTTCAGGATATCCTATGATTATCCAAAATGGAATTACAATAAGACACAAACATATTGCGATGTGTATGGCGGCGATATGAATGATGAAGGCTATTGTTGCGCAGATGCAGAAGCAGGTTCTCCTTACATATTTTATTTCCTTGAGGAGACAATGCACAATCTTGAATTCTATTGCATTGACAGGCTGGGAAACAAGGGAGAGGACGACATAGAATACTTCAAGGTCGATACAGTACCGCCAAACACAACAAAGACCCACCATGGCGCATATTACATCAACATGACAACAGGCGCTGAATACATAGACACCGCAAGCTGGATTAACCTGACTGCTGTTGACGGAGGGGGCATATGTGCTACTGGCGTAAAGGACATATACTGGCAGAATATTGTTTATAAAGAAGATGATGAATGGTATTGCGAGAGCCCGGAAAACTGCGCAGACTGGAATCCGGAAATGCTTAATCCAGAGGACTGGAATACGTACGATGGCTCAATATACAAGGAGGAAGAGTCCTGCCATGTATTTGCATATTATGCAGAAGACGGGCTTGGAAATGAGGAAGACACACAATGGCAGTGCTTCTTTGTTGACAAGAGACCTCCGATAATAGAGAAGAACTACGGTGACCCATACTTCGAAGAAGGAGACGTCGAATGGATATCCTCAAATACTCCGATAAGAATAAGCGCACACGACCCTGAACCACATCCATCAGGAGTAAAAGAGGTAGTATATCGTGTCAGCCTTGTCCGGGACGAAAACTGCTGGAACAAAACAACCTGTGAGACTGTAGCAGGCACAGGAGAGTGGACGCCTCTCATAGGCGACGAGGTGCATATCAGAGATGAATCCTGCCACCTGATAGAGATTAACGCCACAGACAACGTGGACAAGAGATCACATCACAGGCAATGCGTCTTCGTCGACAACACGCCGCCGACACCAGACAAAAAAGTCGGTGACCCCAAGGAAATATGGACTCCACGCGACATTGACGACCCGGAATATGATGGAGATACAAGTTATTTCTATCCGCAGGCAAACGAACTCTGCTGGACCCTGCCAGAAGAAGAATGCAGGGAAGCAGGCTCAGATACATGCCTTGAATGCTGGAAGGTCACAAAGGACACCTATATAGATATGAGTTGCTCGGATCCCGACCCGCATCCGGTTAACCACGAAAAAGTCTGCTTCAACGTCGAGCTGGATGGTCTTGACGCAACCGAAGACTATTGTGAAGACTACGAGGGATCATACAATAAAACAGGTGATGGCTTCTGCTGTCTTGACAGCACCATCGAAGACTTCAGGTTCCTTGAAAGGACAGAGCATAATCTGGAATACTACTGTATCGACGCACTCGGAAACCAGGGACCGATAGACGAAGAGAAGTTCAAGGTAACTGGAAACTCATTCAGGATAGACCTCAACAGGAAATGGAATCTGATATCTGTCCCATTCGTCTTACTGGATGACAATATAACAAAGGTATTCGAGGACATAGAAGAGGACATAGACTCTGTCTGGACATATGACGCAAAGACAGGTGACTGGTATGTCTACCGTCCAAGCGCAGGCGGTACCAACAATCTTGAGGAAATGAATCCCGGATGGGGCTACTGGGTAATGGCATACGATGACACAGAACTTTTGATTGGTGGAGACCTGTATAATCCGGTAACGACACCTCCAAGCAGAGACCTCATAAACGGTTGGAACCTGATAGGCCTTTACGGGACCGAGGACGAAATCACTGACTATAATGGACCCAACGGCAACGCAGATGAAGCCTACTGCGAACTATACACCCTAAGAAACGAGGAAAGCATATATCCGCCTACAAAATGGAGTGCACTTGTAGGTTACTGGGAACCGGAAGACCCCGAATTCATGGAATACGGCATATGCGACTACACGGACCTTGGGGCAGGCTACTGGGTATTTATGGACGAAGATAAAACGTATTCAAGAACGACTGTATGTCCCGAAGCATTGGTAGGTCTGCTATGCTGGACCATACCATAAGCATAAAATTATACCAGTATCCTGATGTGCCAATCCACTACATCAGGATACTTATTTTTTGATTTTTGGACACAAGCAAGATATATAAAGTTGTCTTTGTCATAATTACATGGTGACAAAATGAATAAAAAACAAAATATACTTACAGGACTTTTTACAGTATTTCTACTTTGTTCTATAGCTTCTGCTACACCGAGCATACCGCACCAGTTCTATGGAAGTGTATCTGTAAACAACCAGCCGGTTTCTGACAACACAGTGTTGACCGCAAGCATAGATGAAGAGAATTACCCTACAATAACCAGAAATAGCTTATATGGCAAGAATCCTGCCCCTGTATTTTATGTTCCTGATCCCGACGGAGACAGGAAAGATAAAACCATAACATTTCTTATAAGCGGGATGACCCTTGATACCTATACATTCCAGAACAACGGCTACACAGAACTAAATTTCAACATCACAACCGAATGCGGGGACGGCTACTGCATCGGGGATGAGACCTGTAAGTCATGTTCAGAGGATTGCGGGGAATGCCCTACAGAGCAATTAGTGGTACAAATTTATTCCCCTCGCGAAAATGAGACTTATAGCACTACAAGTATCCCTCTCAAGGTGAGTTCAAATCACGATATACTTATCTGGTGGTACTCTCTCAACTCTGGAGGCGCAAGTGTCTTCACACCGAACACGACATTAAATGCAAAAGAAGGGGAAAACCAGATATTTGTCTTCGCAAAAAACCACTATGGCCAGGTCGGAAGCGACATGGTCTTAAATTTTTCAGCCAGACTGACTGAGGCAAATTGTAGCAACGGAATAAAAGAAGACGGAGAAGAATGCGACGGAAGCGATTTAGGAGGATTGACATGCGCTTCTTATGGCTTTGATTATGGAACACTAAGCTGTTCTCAAGAGTGTACAGTCCTGATAAATGATTGCCGCAACAACAGAGGAGGAGGAGGAGATTCCTCGACCTCGTATAATAACCCCTCCGGCAGCAACACAGGCAGCACTCCACCCCCTGCAACAACAGAATATGAAAAAGAACCCACGACAGAAATCACAGAAGACACATGCACTGAAGAATGGAAATGCTCTGTGTGGGGTGTATGCAAAGACGGCATCCAGAAACGAAACTGCGTTGATGTGAACAATTGCGGGACAGAAGATTACAGGCCATTTGAAACTGAACCCTGCCCTGTCTTAAAGGAAGAAACAAATGAGGCAGGTGCAGAAGCAGGAGAAGAGCCTGCAGGAATACTAACAGGATTTGCCCTGGCTGAAACTTTACGAAAGCCTGGGAATCTGGCTGTGGGGTTTATATTGATTATGCTTCTGATTGGAATATATGTGGCATTTTCGCGCAATAAGCGGAATTCTAATAAAGCAAATAAAGCACCTAATAAAGCAAATAAAGTATCTAATAAAGCAAATAAAGCATCATGACAATGGTTAAATAGAGGCATTTTCAAAGTTCCTTCTCACGAATAACACAGAGAAAGCCAGGAAATACACCCAATGAATTAATTCCGCAGATTTTGTCACCAGATATATATATACTTTACATGCGACTGATGAATCTATACTCAAAGACATAATGACAATATCTTTTTAATAAACACTTAAAAAAGTAATGTATCCATAAATAAGAGTTATAGGTATAGGTATATTGCGGACCCGTAGCTCAGCTGGATAGAGCACCAGGCTTCTAACCTGGGGGTCGTGGGTTCAAATCCCTCCGGGTTCGCCATAAGCTTAAAAACAAATGCGCAACATATTTACACAATCCGGCAATGATTTCAAGATCGTCACCCGATGGATTTTGGGAACTGAACCTCCCAATGCGCAAATGAGGATGTGAACACCCGATGAGCCGGAGACTATTTACTCTTTCTGCTGGCTATAAGGCGACCATATAAAAGTTTATTCCCCCAATAAATACCTATAACTCAATAAGAGGTGTCGAATATGCACAAAAAGCTGTTTATACCGGGTCCCACGGAAGTAAGAAGCGAAATACTGAAAAAGATGTCGACTCCCATGATCGGTCACAGGAGCAAAGAATTCCAGCAGCTCTTTGCAGGCATCATCCCGAAGATGCAAAAGATCATGTACACAAAAAACACCATATTCCTCTCAACATCCTCAGCCACAGGGCTCATGGAAGCAGCAGTCAGG
>JAUVEK010000065.1 GCA_030594795.1 Candidatus Nanohalarchaeota archaeon
GTTCATATACTTCTATCATAGATTTGCCTGTCTTTATAAGATTATTCTCTTTTACCAGCGCTTTGGAATAATTTTGAATGTCAATATTACGTTTCATTGCTTTCTCAATTTGAGCACAATACTCATCTACAGTTTTCGCCCTGAGACACGATTTACCAAGCCATTCGAAAGACGGTGCATCTTCGACCACCAATGGTCTTAAACATGCAGCAGCTTCCAAAGCAACAAGACCTTGTGTTTCAAAAGGTGAAGTAAATAAGAATATATCTCCTGCGCAATGCGCAGCAACTACGTCATCAACGAATCCTGTCTTGACAAAATTATTCGGCGCATTAATCCCATTCATACCAAAAAAAGATTTTTTATGCAGAAACGCCAAACCATCCTTTCCACTCCATACAAATTTATAATCATCCATTTTTTGTGCAATAGCCACAAACTTATCAATCCCTTTTCGAGGCAACATTGTTCCAACAGAATATACCACTTTTTCATTATTCAATATGCTGTGTTCTTTGCGAAATTCATTTCTTTTATTTTGACTATATTTAAATTTATTCGTATTTATCCCATTGCTTATGACTTCAATTGGCTTGTTCAAGCCTAATTCTCTAAGTGTCTCTTTTGTGAAATCAGTTGGTGCAATTATCACCTCAGCCTTATTATAAAAATTTAAAAGATACCTTTCATATGCTTTCTCAAGCATACCCCCAAAATTATAAAGATATTTGAATTCTTGAGGCAGGCTGTGCGCAGTGATTATCACAGGTACTTTTGATTTACTCGCTAAATAAACCGGTATGGGTCCAGATGAATTTATGTGGATTAAATCACATTTCTCTTTACTATTTAGCTTAACATCAATTCCAAGAGATAGCAAGACATCTGATAATTCTTTATAAACAGTCACTAATCCACATCCTTTGAAAAGTGGATATAATGGACCAGATGCCTCTGTTATAATATTTACCTTTATGTATCTCACTTCACAGCTGTTAATGAAATTAATTAGTCTCCGAAGATATTTTAACTTTTAGTCAGAAAAATCGTATCTTCAAATTGCTCAATTTCTCTTATTTCATCTCTATGTTTTTCAATCAAATCGTGAATCGTCTCAGTCACATGCGGTATATCTCCACCATAATCATGAAATCCAACAGCATCACCCAGAACGACATTATACCAGACCTTGTAAAAATCATTTATTACATATTTAGGTGTATGATTGCCGTCTATAAAGCAAAATATAAATTTGTGCTCAGGAGAAAACCGTATCTTTATGGAGTCCTCTTTTTTACAATTATATTATCATAATATCTTTAAATATTTCTCTTGCTCCATAGCGCCATCTATATCTCATCATTCAAAGCCAATACAACTTACCTGCCACATATCCACTGAAAACAAGAAAAAGTCTAGCTAGACTCCAAAAAGCCACATCCGCTAGAAGTCCACGACCAGCTTAAATAAACTCATAAGTTAAGTAGAACAATACCCCTAAAAGTAATTCCGGATAAATCACAACCAACACTCTACTGGAAAAGCTTCATCACTTCTCCCTGGGCAAGCTTAACCTCTCTTATGTTAAGATGCGTATCGCAGCATTCGCACACCCCTTTCTGTTTGCCCCACGTCCAGTCAAACACGCCCTCGCACTTTGGGCAAACAACTTTGATTTTCAAATTACCGCCTCCAAAAACATCCGAATATACTGAAATTCCAATATATCGATATAGTATTATGATTTCTAATCTTTATAATACTTTATGTATACTAAACGTGTATTGAAGTTTCGAATTATAGTTAACGTCGTTACAAAATGGACAAACTCAACCCAAGACCAAGAGACGTTAATCTATCCGGGTGAATCTTCGATTCACTGGATCCTAAAATTGCTATGCAATTTTAAGGATATGGCGAAGACATTAGTTCCAAGTTACGTCTTCGACTATATATGGAACACGTTTAGTATCATAAGATTTGGCTATGTCTGTACAATCTTAAGCTTTCAATATCTAATCGATATTGAAATAACGAAACCCTAAAACTTCAAAAAAACTTTTGCGGCAGAGTATATTTTACAAAACATCAGGAAATTCTAGGATACATCTTGCTTTATCCCGCTGATGCCGTCAATCATGAAATTCTTCCCGATAATATAGGGATAATACACCATCTCAATATCATCAAAATCATTAAGAAGAAGCTTAGCTTTCTGGAATATCTGCTCCCTTGCAAGAGCCGGCTTCAGCACATCGCCGTCAATCTGGACAAGAACAGGCTCAACATCAAACGTCCTGATGTCAGCCTTCCTGGTCCTTGAATACACAGTAGAGCCATTCTCAACACTTTCCAGGACAAGTCCCGCACCGCTCAGTGCACTAAGAGAAGATATCAGGTTAGTATAATTCATGCTGGACTTCAATATCAATTCATCCTTGCTCATCTTTTTTGAAAGATAGGAAAGCACTCTCAGGTTATCATCGCTAAGGTCTATCGAAGACTCTCTTGTCCTCTCCCCGTCGCGGTACAGGATCTTCCCCTTCATCCCGTCAATCAGGTAATGTTTCCTTGACTTGGATATCCGAAAGCATGGATAATATATTTTTTTGACTTTGCCAAGCCTCATCTCTATCTCCTCTTTTCTTACGCCTGCAAACGACATGATGCCGTTAGTAATTTCCGGCTGCTCAGTCACACTGACAGTCACCCCTCCGTGCTTTGTCCTCCGCGTTCTGACATCTACAAAAAGCGGCATCTCACGACCGAGAATCAGTGCAGTTCCCGGATTCAGGTTCTTGATTTCATTCTCAAGCCCCGAAGTAATGCCCTCAGCATACGACACCGCTTTCAGGTCATTAGGATTTGTGATTTTAAGTATAATCTGCGTATTGCACTGCGACAGAACATTCTTGTCAACCCGCGCAGGCCTCTGCGAGATGATGCAAAGCCCCAGCCCGAACTTCCTCCCCTCGCTTGCAATGCTCCTGATGATCTTTGAAGACGTCCTCACCTCCTTTTCAGGGCAGAAATTATGCGCCTCCTCGACAATAAGAAACATTGGCGGGACCCGCCCCACTTTTCTCTGCTCAAACAGATCCTCAAGAAGCTTAAACACCACAATATTCTGAATCTCAGGAGTGATCCCCCTCAGATTTATAAGCGCCGCCCTTCCGGGTTTAACAATCTCCTGAAGCTTCGTCGAACTCTTGGAAAAGAGATTCATCTCCTTTACAATCTCAAGCATATTCACGACATTCCATTTGGATGAGCTGTCGCTGTTGCTCACATACGTAATAACATCATCCAGGGAATAATCTCCTTTTGTCTTTGCATCCCTGATAGCGCCGTAAAGAACACCCATCTGCGACGAAGTCGCCTTGGTAGGAAATATCTGTGCAAGCTCATGCGCACTAAGATTTCTATCAGAAAACGTCAGCTGCTTGGCACCGGGATTTATTCTGGGATCCGGGCTGTACTCAGCCACATTATAAGCCTTCGGCTCAATGCCATATTTCTCCATCAGCGGAATCTCTTTTTCATTATCATTCTTGAACCTTAGCGTAGAATACTCGCCATGAGGATCAATTACCACAACAGGAATATTCTGCTCAAGCAGTTCCTCAAGTATTACAGCAACAGTATACGACTTCCCTGACCCCGTCGCAGCAAGGACCCCGACATGCTTCGATATCAGTTCCTCAGGATCAAGATACACAGACACATCTTTATTCGCATCAAGTTTCCCGATATAAAGTCCCCCGGTTGAGAGGTTTAGTGTGCTGTGTATGACCTCTTTGTCAGCAGTATACACGAGAGTAGAGGGCTTTATAGGCGTCTTCGGTGTGATAAGCGCTGCCTTTTCCCTGTATCCTAATACAACACACAGAGCCATATTCCTGCCGTCCGGGTGGCTCTCAACATTATCTATTTGCGCAAGAATCCAATGGTCATCCTTATTTTTTACAGTAACGAAATCAAGTTTGTTCACATCCTTATAAGCGCGAAACCTGAACGTCTTTGTGCCTGTTTTGCCTACTACCTCTCCAATCAGCATGTCATCACCAGAATTACAGGGATAAATTACACCCAAACAATATTAGTGGTGTTCATTTTTAAAAACCTTCCCAAAGCAAAGATTTATAAAGATTATGTCACCATTCTACAGTACTCAAACACTACATGTGATTTCATGATAAGCAAAAACGAAAACAAAACATATCCGCGAAGGCCCCTGATGTTTCAGGTAGACTCCATAAATCAGGAAAAACGAACACTCGAGCGCAACAAGCTCATGGTAGAAAACCCGATCGGCGGCTCATTCAAAGTATCCAATGGCAAATACTTATGCGAGATATCCCTGAGCGAACACTGCGTCCGCCTAAAATGCTGCAATAAAAACGGGCATACAGAAACCATATCCACAAAGATGATATCCGCCTGAATTACTGCATAAGAGGAAGCGTCATCTGCTGCTGTACGCCGTCTTCTAAACTTGCATCTTCTATAATTATTCCCTGATCAACAAGAAGTGTCGCACTCATTGTCTTGTTCTTCTCATAATTAGGTATTGAGTCAACCACGATTCTGCAGAGGCAGTGTCCGTTCTCACTCACACCGCCAAAACCGCCCTCACCATATTGCGGGTTATACTCACAAAATATCCTGCACGCATTTTCATCAGAAACGAATTTTGGATCACTCGATACAGGTGCACTTGTCGTAGTGCCTGTACCTACACCACCAATAAAATACAACAATACCACTAGTATTACCGCACTAAGAAGAATATTCAGTGTCTCCATATTAAATATCTCTCTTCGCACAAGCGGCGCATTCTCCTTTTCACTTTTGGGTACTGCTTTTGCCCTTGCAATTTTTGCAGACTTTACTGACCTTTTTTTCACCATAAAATCACCCTCTCTTTAATTATCGTAAAATTACATGTATACATGTAATATGTAGATAGATGCTGGATGCAACACATACAATACAATAAGATACCAATTCAAACATTTATAAATCTTGTTTAAATTTTCCACAACAAAAATTTGCAAATCCCCCGTCAATTATATATGTTACCAGAACCAATTGATCTGCATGAACCCCATGAACAAAAGATCCGGGATAACCATGTCTGTCTGGGTATGGATAATTCTTGGAATATTGATGGCTGCCTTTGTTTTTGCCAGTGCCCAGCAAAACATCATGATGCTCATCACCCAGCTAAACAACCAGCAGGTCGTGGAAAAATATAACATGATCTGTCGCACCGCAGACGAGATATGTGCAATGCCAAAAGGCTCAAAGGAGACAAAACAAATCTCGCTCAACAAAGATGTTTACGCAATCTACATATCAGAAAAAGGCGGCCCGCCAGTAGACTCAGCCCCTCATTACATCGAAAACCAAAATACCACCAGCGGGTATTACTTATGCTACCAGTTTCAGGTTGAGCATGACTACGATAAATACACCTGCAAAAAAACAGGATGCAACGTCACAATGACCTACATGGGAGCACCGCCGAGAGGCTCAAAGCTTGAGCGGATAGCACGCCTTTCAGGAGATTCATTCAACTATAAATTAAGCATCATAAAAACAGCTAAAGATAATGTATTGATTGACGCCGTCCCTGTATTGAAATAAACTATATAACCAGATGAATCCATATATTCAAGTGATTTTTATGCCATACTGTCCAAACTGCGGCTCACCTGTAAAACCAGAGGAAAGATATTGCTTTAGCTGCGGCACCAAAATAGTACCGGTAACAGAACCCTTGGCAGAAGATACGGGTTTGGCAGACCCGGCATATGATAAGCATACTTCAGACAGGAGAGACAGGCAGATCGAAGGCAGTGATCATGAACCAGGAAGATATAATGGGGACAGGACACCAGAGAGAGAAACAGCAGATCCGCGGCCATATCCGCCGCAGGACCCTGGCGCACCATACGATTCACAGGAAAAGTACAGCAAAGCACCGGAACCAATAGAGAACCAGCCTCCGCTGCCGCCGACCTCAGAAGCGCAACAATATCCACCTAATCAGCAGGTACCGCGCAAGCAGCCTCCCCCGCAGCCCCAGGTTCCTGCCAGGCCAAGACACAGCATCCTGTCAGGCATAGGAAAGATACTCGAGATAATTTTATATCTGGGATTCATTCTGATTGCAGTTGCAGGACTTTATTTGCTGTATAAATTCTCGAACAGCATAGGTAATTTTGGGTAATTCAGATGATAAATTATTTATACACACCAGTTCATAACCTCTCGTGATACTAATGAAAGCAGAAATATCAGTATGGATTTGGATTCTCGGCCTGACCGTTACCGGCATAATGGTATTTACAATTGGCATGGGTCAGGTGGGCGGCACTCTAAAAGACACGCAGCGCTATATGGCAGTAGAGGAATTTTCTGAACTCTTATCGAAGACCGGGATGGTATGCCAGGGTGGCGTTGAAAACATCTACCCTCATAAGTGCAACTTTCCGGATAATATCAAGGCAATTTACAGTTCTGAAATAAAGGGTCCGCCTCCGGACAAGGTTTCTGTCATGATTAGAAAAAAAGAGCGCTCTCTGGGCAAATACTTATGTATCCAGTTCTACGGCGATGAGCCATACTGCGAGGAACTTCATTGCAGGATTAACATGACATACCTGGGTACCCCTAGCTTGGAGGAAGACCTGTTCTCACGAGTGAACCAGATAATCGGCGATGATGTTACTCATTCTTACGAGATGGTGATTGTAAAAACAGAAAGAGATGTAGTGACTATTAATTCCGAGAAAGTGATATCCTTAAAAGAAGACACACCATGCGGGAACGGGAAAGTGGAGACCGGAGAAGAATGCGATTCCCTGCCGACAACATGTGAACCAGTATTTGGCTCATGCTCAAAGATGAGATGTGAAAAATGCATTTGCATCGTGGAAAAAGACTGCTCTTATTGCGCCACTCCTGATGAGCCATGCGGTAAAGCCGATTCTTCTTGGGAACAACATTGCAAAGAACAGGATGAAACAACATACTGCAATGACGGAATGGATAATGACTGCGATACATTCATAGATTGTGATGACTCTGGTTGCGCAAGCAATCCCGCCTGCTCTTAAACAGCCATTTTTTCTAAGTTTTATATACTACTTAAATCAATATTTTAGTGTTATAGTCAATCTGCGAACAGAATAAACATTCAAAAGGATGTATCTATGAAACGCAAAGGTGCAGTAGTCATTTCAGAAACAATGCTCTTAGCCTTTGGAATCGTGGTATCATTCGTACTCTTGGCATCACTTGGTTCCATGATTATGAGAGGTCAGTCTGA
>JAUVEK010000156.1 GCA_030594795.1 Candidatus Nanohalarchaeota archaeon
TTCTGCCTCTGCTTCACCGCTTTGCCGGCACCGTAATCAATCAGGCTCTGCATCGCCCTCACCACATAATAAACAACAGCAAGGCCAAGCATATAATACAGAACAGTCCCCACGATATCCGGGACATGAACAGACTGCAAAGCAATAAACAATGATAACAGCACATAGAAAGGCCAGCGCACGCTGTCAATAACCACCATCAGAAAATCATCAAGATCCGTCCTGGTCTTGGCAGAGATTTTCTTCAACTTGTGAATCACCACAAACTTAAAAACCTTAAAAACAGCAACCAAGAGCACAAAAACTCCAAGGGCCACCAGGCACCCCTCGGGAGTATTGCCCATAGCACTACAATCTATAATCTCTCCAGGATTAAACGCCATAATAACAAACTGACATCTCATCTATTTATATTTTGAAATCATATCCCTGCCACTGCCGGGCTTGACTCCCTGATCGCCGGCACTAAAAGAGGTGTCGCAAGAGTCCTCCTCGACCCAAACACAAGTAAAAGTTTGATAACAAGAAAACTATCCTTGGCAACAACATCCACCTTGCACTCCTTAATATCAGCAAGCACGTCCTTATCAATGGTTTTCTCCCCTTCAAAAGCCATCTCAGCAAAAAACCCGGATGCATTCAACAACTCAACTGCTGAAACCTCCTTTTTGCTATTAAAATCTATAATAATATCATCCATCTCAACACTGGCTTTGGACTTGGACTTCGAATCATACAAAAACAAGCTGTCATTCTCAAAATCATAGTCAAAATTAAATTTTCTCAACAAAATTACCACCACACCATATATTTAGCCCAAAGAGACATTCCAAAACAGAATCCTTATAATTCATAACTAAACATATACCAACAGACATTAATAAAACTAAAAAAAACTCTGCTCCCAACTCCCAAAAAAACCAACAAATAAACATAAAAACTTACCACATGAACCATATAAGAAGTGATAAAATGGACCCTCCAAAACAAACCGAAAAAGAAATAATAGACTACTGGCAGAAAAACAGCATAGAAAAAAAATCAATAACAATAAACAAAGGCAAACCCCGCTTCTACTTTCTCGACGGCCCCCCCTACGCAACAGGCTCAATCCACATGGGCACAGCCTGGAACAAAATCATCAAAGACTACTACATCCGCTACTTAAGAATGTCCGGCTACAACGTCTGGGTCCAGCCCGGCTACGACACTCACGGCCTGCCAATAGAAAACAAAGTAGAAAAAAAACTAAAACTAAAAAACAAAGACGAGATAGAAAAGCTCGGCATAGAAAAATTCAACTCTGAATGCAAAAAATTCGCAACAGAGCACATAGACACCATGAACAGAGAATTCCGGAACCTCGGCGTCTGGATGGACTGGGACAACCCCTACCTCACACTAGACAACTCATACATCGAAGGCGCATGGCACACATTCAAAGTAGGCTACAAAAAAGGCTTCCTCTACAAAGGCATCTATCCTGTCCACGTCTGCTCCCGCTGCGCAACCGCCGTCGCCTACAACGAGATCGAATACTTCAAAACAACAGACCCTTCAGTCTACGTAAAATTCCCGCTTATAGACAAACCCAGCCACTACCTCGTCATCTGGACAACAACCCCCTGGACACTCCCGTCAAACACCGGCATCATGGTGCACCCATCCTACGAGTACGCATACATAAAAACAGGAAGTGAAACCCTAATAATCGCAAAACAACTTACAAAAAAAGTCATGGAAAAAGCCAACATCAAAGACTACAAAATCGAAAAAACCATAAAAGGAAAAGACCTGAAAGGCACAGGATACAACCACCCCTTAAAAGACATACTCCCGATCCAAAAAAACATAGAAGGCCGTGTAATAACATCCCACCAGTACGTCACACTGGAAGACGGCACAGGCCTGGTCCACACAGCCCCGGGCCACGGCCAGGAAGACTTCAAAGTCGGTACAGAAAACCACTTAAAAAAAATATGCCCCGTCAACCTAGACGGCACATTCACAGAAGCAGTAGGCAAATTCAAAGGCATCTACGTAAAAGAAGCAGACCAGTACATAATAGAAGAACTCGAAAAAACAAACACACTCCTAGCACAGGAAAAAATCACCCACGACTACCCCAAATGCTGGCGCTGCAAGACCCCGCTCCTCCAGATGGCAGTCCCGCAATGGTTCTTCAAAGTAACTGCAATCAGGGACAAGCTCCTCAAAGGCAACAACAAAATCAACTGGGTGCCTGCCTGGGCAAAAAAGCGAAACAAAAACTGGCTCGAAAGCCTCAACGACTGGCCGATCTCACGCCAGCGCTACTGGGGAATCCCCCTGCCCATCTGGACCTGCAAAAACTGCGGTCACGTAAAAGTAATCGGCTCAAAAGCCGAACTGAACGCAGACATAAAAGACCTCCACCGCCCCTACATAGACAAGATCACATTCACATGCGAAAAATGCAAAAGCAAAATGCTGAGAATCCCCGACGTCCTGGACGTCTGGTTCGACTCAGGC
>JAUVEK010000106.1 GCA_030594795.1 Candidatus Nanohalarchaeota archaeon
GGTATCGGGAATACAATGTATGTGTGGTTTAATGTGACAAGCGATTCTGTTGGCAGTGAAATGCCGAATGAATGGATTATAAATACCAGTGACAATGCGACTGGTTTGAACGGGACTGTTTTGTATTCCTGGATTGATGGAGCTGTGACTGAGGCGGCAGAGTTGGATGCGCTTGATGCTTATGTGAATTTGCAGCCAGTGGTCTTGAACTGGACAAATCACAGCGGGTGTGATAATGTTTCGGGTATTCTTAATTATAGTATATATAATTCCACAGATGGTGCTGTTAATTTTACTGTTTTTGATACTACTGTTGATACGAATTATAGTGTCTCCGGGCTTGCGGAGAACCAAAATCATTCTTTTATTGTTGAGACAAGAGATAATGCCGGGAATGCTCTTAATTCTTCTTTGGTGTGGACTGTTATTGATACTGATGCGCCATCGGTTTACTTAAATACTACAAACAATGAAAACTTTACGGATACTTATTATCCGCGACTGTATTTTAATGTGACGGATAAATATGATGACAATCTGAGTTGCGAGGTTTTTGTTGACGGGTATCCTAACGGAAGTGCTTATATTCAGAATGGAACTGGCGGGTTGAGCATCCAGGTGAATACGTCTTTGCTCGGGGAAAGTATGGAGTGGTATGTGAACTGCACAGATGATACAGGGAATACCGGGAATTCTTCAACAAGAGTATTGAATGTCGTCGGGGCGGATGTTAATGTGACAAGAGTTTATTTTAATAGCAGTGATTTTCCGAATATTGTGGATTCTAGTAACCTCACAGTATTTGCTGTGGTTCAAAATGTTGGCAACAGGAACCTTACCCATAATGTTACTGTTATGTTCTATATGGATAGTGGATATATTGCTAATAAGACAATATCTAATGAGACATTGACTGTTGGACTGCCGGTGACTGTAAATGTTACAAAAACAGGAAGTCTTAAACAAAATTCTTTTAATCATAGTTTAAGAGCAGAAGCATTGATAGATAATAGTGAACTGGATAAGAGCAATAATTATGGATATAATCGTTCTTTGTATGTCGGGTACAATGTGACGATAACTGAAATAACGCCTGATACTGTGGATAATACGTCTGTCAATATTTCTGTGAAGTTTTCTGTGAAGCATCCTGATGGGTTTGCTGCAACGTCTATATCGTGGAGCAACGTAAGTATAGTGGGCAGTACATATTCAAGTGACAGAAGCAACACGTCGGTGTTTGTTAATCATGGATCAGGTGTTTATTCATACAATATAACTTCTTATGTGAAGTATGATTATACCCATGTAAATGATGCTACATATCCCGGCCTTCATACAATTTCTGTTAGTGTTACACGCAATGAATCTGGGAAATATTACAGCGGTGTTGATACTTGTGCCTACAACCAGACGGTTCCGAGACCTGATTATTCTAGTTCAGGTACTGACGGAGCTATTTATAAGTCACATGCTGAAGACATTGTTACAACTATCAAAAATACAGGAATTACAACATTATATAATATCACTGCTACACCAGAGGTCTATCTTGACAGTACTAAGAAGACAATTATTAGTCCAACAAGTTGTAACTGGGCAATACCTAATAGTTTAGCAGCAGGCGCAACTCATGACTGTACATTCACAATTACTCCCACTACTGACGGAGACTATGAGATTGATTTGACTGTTACAGGAAAAGATAGTGCTGGGCGTACATATACGTATTTCAAGGATGGAATGGATACATTCAGTGTAAGCACACAGCAGACGCAGCAAACTACAGATCCGGGAACAACTGGAACAGATACACCATCATCGGATACGGATTATCCTAATTGTGCAGTAAATGATGACTGCTTCGGCAATGAGTTCTGCAATTCGCATCTGGTTTGCGAGGAGCTTGATTGCGCTGATGATGAGAAAATACTTGACCATGCATGCGTGAAAAAGGATGCGGGCGCTGCTGCAGAGACGTTGAACTACTCTTTGGCTATTACTGACGGGCCGGCAGAACTTGAAATCGAGCATGGAGAGTCCCGGAACACAACATTTAACCTGAAAAACACTGGCAAAAAAACACTCATAGAGCTTAAATTCGAGCTGAAACAGAAAGATGCAACTGTAAATGTATCTGAATGGTATGCTGTTATTTCAAATTATTCAGCAACACTCAAAAAGGGGATTGTTGAATCTGTTAAAGTTGAGATAAATACTGCTGATTTTCCGATAGGGGTTTATGAAATAACTGCCTTTGCAACGAGTGACAAGGCAAGCGGCAACCTGACGTTCACTTTAAAGGTTACCCCGGACGATGATGAAAAAACAGTGATTAATGAGACCATGATTAAGCTGGATTCAGATTATACGGAAATATACAATCAATTGCAGGTTCTTCTGCATGAGAATGTCAATAATACTAACCTGACTGCGTTGAATGATACTCTCGCAAAGGCTGCAGAGTATCTGAACACTGCGAAACTTGCAATTGAGAGCGGAGATTACCTTTCAGCATATCAAAACCAGATGTCAGCAGATTCATTGATGGTTGAAATAAAATCAAAGCTTGATGGGGATGATTTGGTTAAAGGCGAGAAAAAGAGCCACTTGCTTAGAAATAGTATGATAGCGATTGTCCTTGTAATTCTCGGGATATTTGGCTTTCAGCATTACAGGGAAATGCAGGAGAGCGGCGGATACCATCCGGAAAAAGGCTTCAGGATAAAAAAGAAGAACGCATTTAGAGGAGGTATATTGAGTGAGGTCAGTGCGCTGAAAGGCTCGATAAGAGGGAAAAAAGGAAAATCAAGTTCTCCTTTAAAACCCTCATTTAACTACGCAAGTTACAGCAGCAGCAAAAAACAGGATAATATACTTAAGCGCATCATTGAAAAATTCAGTGCAAAGAAACAGAATGCAAATCAAAAGACTCTGTACGACATTGGCAATGTATATAATAAGAAAGTGAAGAAGAAAAAGGTTTTTTGCTACTGATCTGGAAATGAATACTATAACTATTCGCGCACCAGACCACTTGATGCTGTTCCATACAAATACAAGAGGTTCCTGAAGGATGATTACGATTAATGATGGCGGCGGCGGCGCTGAAATGGGGGCGCTTATCGAGAAGATGAGGCGTACTCTCTCGGTTAAAGGCGGTTTTTCAGGCATTCATGATGACGGGGCTTATATAAAAATTGGAGACAAGCACCTCGTTTTTACAACTGACAGCTATACCGTCGACCCCCTGTTTTTCCCTGGAGGGGACATTGGAAAACTGGCAGCCTCGGGAACAATCAATGACCTTTCTGTGATGGGCGCAAAACCCGTCGGGCTTTCGCTTTCGCTCATAATAGAGGAAGGCTTCGCAAGTGATAAGCTGTACAGGATTCTTGAGTCTTTTAATAAGGTCTGTAAGATAGTGAATGTGCCGGTTGCTACCGGGGATACAAAGGTTCTTGCGAAAGGTGAAATTCCGGGCATCCTGATAAATACTTCCGGTATTGGTGTTGCTGAGAGGGTTATTCCAAACAGCGGCCTTGAGGCTGGTGACGTGATTGTTACGTCCGGAGGTGTGGGGGAACATGGCGCTGCAATACTTTCAAAACGGTTCGGGTATGAGACGTCACTTGTTTCTGACTGCGCCCCGGTATATGATGTCGTAGATAAGTGCAGAAAATATATCAGGGCGTGCAAGGATCCTACAAGAGGCGGGCTTTCTGCGTGCCTTAATGAGCTCGCTTCCCACAGCAAGGTCTGCATTAAAGTGGATGAAGACAGGATCCCAATCAAAAATGAGGTTCGCGTGATCTGTGAGCTTCTCGGGATTGATCCTCTTCATCTCGCATGCGAGGGCAGGATTGTTTTCGGGGTCCGGGAGAGTGATGCAGACAAAGTGGCCGGGATTTTAAGGAACTTTAACAGGGATGCATGTGTTATAGGCGAAGTTGTTCGGGGAAAAAATGTCATCCTGAAGACTTCAATTGGTGAAAAGTTTTTGAATATGCCGAGTGGGGAGAATGTGCCGAGGATTTGCTGATGCGGTTATCCCGGGTCTTTTTGAGTGAAATCTCTATTTAAATATTGATGCACTAATATTCTCTGGTCCTAAGTTATAGGAAAGATTATAATCACAGGTGATATTATGGCAAAAGACAAAAAAGGCAGCATTGAGGCGCGGAAGGAAAGCCATGTTCATATTTGCCTCGATAAGGATGTTGAGTCGGATGTATCAGCGGGGTTTGATGATATTGTGCTTGTTCATCATGCGCTCCCTGACCGGAATAAAAATGATATTGACCTCAGTTGTGAGTTTCTTGGAAAGAAACTGGATGCGCCTCTTGTTATTGAGGCTATGACCGGCGGCGCGAAGATTGCA
>JAUVEK010000069.1 GCA_030594795.1 Candidatus Nanohalarchaeota archaeon
GGTCTGTATTGCCTCTAGCTTTGTTATCAGTTCCAAATCTTCTATTTCGCGCAATTTATCTTTAATTTGCGACAGCGCTGCTAATGATTCTTTTATATTTTTTATCTCTGCTGCTGTAGCAAAGTCTCCTTTGAGTTTGCCAATGGATTCTTCCAGAACAAGAATGTTTTTTTCAATATCTGATTCATGACACTTTTTTTGGATATTGGACTGTTCACTATCAGTTGATACAGCTTCCCCAGAATTCTCTTTTTTTCCAAACATCATACCAGTCTCTCGATGAGCTATATACTCCTTGTATCAGCGCTTAACAATGTAAATAATAGTTGACGAGATATATATAATTTATCCGGAACTGTCTGAGTCCAGTTCAGACCACACAGATCCGGGTATTTTCAGATAAATCGTATCTTTGAGAGACAATTTCTTTATTCCCGAGTGGGTCTAATACCCCGCAGCTTGCTGCGATTATTAATTCACTCGGGAAGACTAAAAATCGCCGTCTCGGAAATCCGCGTAATACCCCGGAGCTTGCTCCGATTGGGATGCAGTCAAAGCCATGTATTATCGTATGAATGGCTTTGCCACATACGTCACTGTTGGTATAGTATTTGTCGTGAGTATAGCGGATTTCAGGCGATTTTTTTTATTTTCAACTATAGACCAGGACAAAGGGCGTCAGAGAGGTGTTAATCTTTTCTTCAGAACATTTATCTTTTCCCTCAACTCAATTGCTTTCTCAAATTCAAGCTTTTCTGCTGCTGTATTCATATCAAACCCGAGAATTTCAATGAGTTGTGAAATGTCGCTTTCAGGGATATCATTCATCTTGCTTATGTCAAGTTCTTCTTCTCTGAGAATTCTTTCATGTATCTTTTTGTGGATTGTTTTTGGGATTATCTTGTGTTTTTTGTTGTATTCAAGCTGCAGTTTTCTTCTTCTTTTGGTCTCGTCTATTGCTCCCTGCATTGATTCTGTAATGGTATCTGCGTACATAATGACTCTTCCATGGCTGTTTCTAGATGCCCGGCCCATTGTCTGGATAAGGGACCTCTTGTTTCTCAGGAATCCCTCCTTGTCAGCGTCAAGGATTGCGACAAGGGAGACTTCTGGTAAATCAAGACCTTCTCTCAGGAGATTTACGCCTATAAGCACGTCATATTTTTTGCTTCTGAGGTTCCTTATTATTTCTGTTCTTTCGATGGTGTCAATTTCCGAATGAAGATACCGGACGTTTATGCCTTTTGTCGAGAGAAAGTCGCAGAGGTCTTCTGCCATTCTTTTTGTCAGGGTTGTCACAAGTGTCCTGTAGCCGCGCTCTGTTTCCTTTTTTATGTTTTCAAGGAGGCCGTCCATCTGGCCCTGTGTTTTTTTTACGGTTACGGGGGGGTCAATAAGGCCGGTAGGCCTTACTATCTGCTCGACTATTTGAGCGCTCTTTTCAAGCTCGTATTTGTCAGGTGTCGCTGATACGTAGATTATCCGGCTGATTTTTTTTTCAAATTCGCTGAATTTCAGGGGCCTGTTGTCAAATGCGGATTTGAGGCGGAAGCCATTTTCTACAAGGCTTTGTTTTCTTGAATAGTCGCCATGAAACATGCCGTGCAGCTGCGGGAGGGTCACATGCGATTCGTCAATAATTGTGAGAAAGTCTTTTGGAAAAAAGTCTATGAGTGTGTTTGGAGGCTCGCCTTTGGCTCTTTTGTCAAAGTGTCTTGAGTAGTTTTCTATTCCCCCGCAATAGCCTGTCTCGCGCATCATCTCAAGGTCGTAGTTTGTGCGCTCTTGCAGGCGCTTTGCTTCATGTGTCTTTCCTTCTTTTACCAACTCTTTGAGCCGCTCTTTCAGCTCTTTTTCAATCGAGCGCATGGCAGATTCTGCTTTGTCTTCGGGCATGACAAAGTGTTTTGCAGGGAATACGAGATATTGGCTGTGTTCTGATACTGGCTTTAGTGTAATCCTGTCAAGCATTCTTATTCTTTCTATTTCGTCGCCGAACATCTCTATTCTCAGGACCGCGTCTTCGTAGCCGAGAAATATGTCTATTGTGTCTCCCATTACTCTTACGTTGCCTCTTTTTGGTGTCCTGTCGTTTCTCATATACTGGATTTTTACCAGTTTTGAGAGGAGTTCTTTTCGCGGGAGCGTCATGTTTTTCTGGATTTTTACTGTCAGCTCCTCGTATTCTTCGGGTGAGCCAAGACCGTAGATGCATGAGACGCTTGCGACTATGATGACGTCTTTTGACGTGATGAGGGATGATGTTGCAGACAGGCGCAGGCGGTCTATTGTCTCGTTTATTGATGCGTCTTTTTCAATGTAGGTGTCTGTGCGCGCTATGTATGCTTCGGGCTGGTAATAGTCGTAGTATGAGACAAAGTATTCCACGTGATTGCCTGGGAAAAAATCTTTCAGCTCGTTGTATAGCTGCGCTGCAAGTGTCTTGTTGTGGCTGATTATGAGTGTGGGCATGTTTGTTTTTTCGATTACGTTTGCTATTGTGAATGTTTTGCCTGAGCCGGTTACTCCCAGAAGTGTTTGTGCGCTGTAGCCTTTTTTCAGGCCTTGTGCAAGGCTTGAGATTGCCTGCGGCTGCGCCCCAGCAGGCTTAAATTCAGACACGAGCTTAAAGTCAGTCATAATGTTTTTTGTGCAGAGGATATATTTAAGTAGTTGGTGATTGATTTGCCTGATAAGGCGCAATTTGTAGTTTGCTATCCTTAACGGAAAAACAAAGAAACATCAAAAAAACATTACAACCGTAAACTTTAAATAGTTACAATTGTAAACTTTTGTTGTGATTGCATGATGTTCAGAAATTTTGCAGAAAACCTGCTGGGGTCAAGAGTGAAGATCAAAATATTGATGTATATGCTTTTGGAGAGTGCGCCAACAAGCGAAAGAGAACTTGCGCGGATTCTTGACGTATCCCATATGGCAGTGAACAAATCAATGAAGCAGTTCTATGATCTCAATCTGATATCTCCACTAAAGATAGGCAATGTAATATCATGGAAATTTAATGAAAATAGCTACGCTTATGAGCTGATTGCCCATCGCAGCATTAAAACCATGGCGGACAACCCGCCTCTTTCAGATATCAGGACCATTTTTATGAAGAAATTCTCCAGCAGCGGCTTAAGAGAAGCAAGAATCTTCGGCTCTGTTGCAGAGAGAAAAGAAGAGCCGGAAAGTGATATCGATCTGTTGATTATAGCAAAAAATGACAAACACAAAAATCAAGTTAAAAAAATAACAGCTGAACTTTCACAACTCTGCACTGAAAGGTACGGCAATGTCCTCTCCCCTTATATAATCACAGAAGAGGAAGCCAGAAGACCTGCGAACAAAAAAATAATTGAAAGCGCAAGAATGGGATTTAGCGTGATATAATGAGAACAAGAGCAGTCGACAGGCACAAAGCACATGATTACCTCAAAAGAGCAAAGGAGTGCAAAAATTCAATGTATCGCAGCTATGATGAAGACGAGTGGAATGCGTGTGTAATAAATGCAGTACATAGCGCTATCGCAGTTGCTGATGGATTCTGTATATGGAAAACAGGTATCAGGCATGCTGGTGAGAGGCATGAAGATGCTGTAAGACTTTTTTCGCAAACAGATTTACAGGATACAGAAATTAGAAATGCATCCAGACACTTACAGGAACTGCTGGGCATAAAGTCAAATGCAGAATACGGTGAAAAATTGATGAGAGAAAAGGATGCCTTATTAGCAAGAAAACATGCCGAGCGACTCTTTGATTTTGTCTAAAACAGAATATTGATGTAATCAGCATTTTTTGCCTCTCATTATAAACATCATCCTAGAAGTGTGATTACAAATCATATCTCGTACTCGCTTTTACGATTAAAAAGTTTTTGACGGACTCTTTTTTTCATAGGCACTTTTATTCCTTTGCCAAGTAACATTTCAGACAGTACGCTTTCTTCTCTTTCAATTTCAGAGCTAAGCACATCTTTGTACATCTTAAAATAATCCGCCTCCTCAATGAACATGATTTCAGCATATTTTTTCGGTAATATCTCTGCTTCCACCCCTTTCCTTATAAGTTTACTACCAGCTTCATGACCATATTTATCATCCACTTCAGCCAAATAATAACCTTTCGGCGAGTGTTTAATTGCCCCGACAATTTTCATATTTTCTGCTTCACGAAGTATGTACCTTGTGCCAAGAAAAGAAAAATTACCCATACCAGAGAGTATTTTATCATCCATACCCTGAAGTATTTTATCTAGTTCCTCCTCATTCATCCCTGTATAATAAACTTCTATCATTTGTGATTCACCATTACAAGGAAGTGTTGTCTGACATGAATGCGGCTGCATGAGTTATTTTACTACTCGTAAGTATTTAAATGTTTGCATGCGGAAACAACGCTCAACACTACTTACCATAACAAATGTCTAGAAAATTGTGGATTATTTTTATGCCTGGAGCGCCGCTTTTTTCAGGGTGGAACTGTAGGCCGAATATGGGCTTTTTTTTGTGAAATATTGCCTCAATCCGGTCTTTTCTGGATGATGCGGCAATTAGCAGTTCATCTGGCAGGTCTTTTAAGTATCTTGAGTGATGCTCATAGACTGTGATGGTGTCGGGCAAATCTTTGAATATCTTTGTTTTTGTGAGAATATTTACTTTTAATTTGGGATTCAGTGATGGCTTTTTGAGTTTCACCAGTTCTGCGCCGCAGGCAGCGCCGATGATCTCATGACCGACGCAGATTCCGAGGATGGGTACGCTGGAATTGACAAGGCATGCGATGTCTGCTCTTATTGTATTGAAGGATATTTTCTCATCAAGGCAGGGAACTCCGCCTGACATGATTATGCCCTTGTATCTGCTCTTTTCTATTGTCTTTAGCATTGTTTTCTGGTCTTTTATGGCGTACTTTATATTTTGTTTTTTGAGTATTTTTTCTATTAATGGCATGTTCCTGCTGTGGTTGTCGATGATTAGTATCATGATGATATTTTTGATGCGGGATATATAAATAGGTTAATAGCGCAGGAGAACTAATTTTTTATGCTCAGAATGTCGGAAATGACTGCGCCTGCGGTCTCGTATTTGCCTGCGCCGTAACCGACTACAGTCACCTCTCCTGCCATGTCGAGTTTCAGGTTCAGGGCGTTCAGGGTGCCGTCAACTGCAAGAGGGTGGCTCTTTTTGATTAATCTTGGCGCAACTCTTAACACATTATCACTAACCTCAACAATGAGCTTTACTGAGAAACCGTTTTTGCCTGCAAGTGAAACGAATTCAGGTGTGATTCTTGTGATGCCTGTCATATCAACATCTTTCATGCCTGAATCTTTTGAAAAAAATTCGTTTGCAATGATGACTGCTTTTGCTGCTGCGTCAATGCCGTCGACATCGTATGCAGGGTCTTTTTCTGCTATGCCCAGCTCCTGCGCCTCTTTTAGTATCTGTGCAAAAGGAGCGCCTTCTGCAGCCATCCTTGTGAGGATGTAGTTTGTGGTTCCGTTAAGAATCCCGCGGATGCTTTGAATGCTGTTCCCGCGAAGGTTTTCTCTAACAAGGTTCAGAACCGGCATGGCTCCGCCAACTGTTGCTTCGTAAAGGAGCTCTACATTGTTTTTTTTTGCAAGCTGCTTCAGCTCGCGAGAGTGAAGCACCATGGGGCCTTTGTTTGAAGTCACCACATGGCAGCTGTTTGACAGAATTCTTTTGATAAAGGAGTAGCCTGGCTCTCCGTGATCAATGTTTGTCGGAGTCAACTCAACATATACATCTGCGCACTTCGTATCAATCATTTTATCTGTGTCAAGAGCCATGTCTGCTTTTGGATATTTTTCAAGCGGGAGACCCGCAGTATTTTTTATAAGATGTTCTAAGTTGATTCCGTTTCTGTCATATACGCAGCAGTTTCTCGCGCATATTCCTACTACTTCTATGTCAAGGTTTTTTTTGTGTATGAGCTCAACAATGCCGCGCCCTACTGTTCCAAAGCCAATTATGCATATTTTCAATGTGAACACCATTACACAGATTCTATTACCTGTATGTTTTTCTTTTCGCCTATTTCTTTCATTTTTGACATTAGCAGATTGCACCCGTCTTTTTTTGAGGTGTCAATGCTAATCTGCAAAATTGCGCATGATTCTCTGCCACATTCTGGCATCTCTATCTGCATGTCAGATACATTGCAGAAACCTAAAGATTCAATGGAATTGATTGTTTCACTTAAGTCAGTATGCATAATATGACCAATCATCCCGACTACAATCTCATCAAAGCACCTGAACTCGTCTACTTTGATGACTTTAATGTTTTCTTTTTTGTATCGCTCAAGAATCTTCTCAAGCTGTGCTTTACTGTCAATATCAAAAACCAGGTGAACAGGAAGGCTGCCTTTTTCTGATTTTTCGTCGCGCCTGTGGATTATGGTGATGATGTTTCCGCCAGCGTCCCCGATTGGCTCAATTGCCTTTATTAATTCGCCGGGCGCATCTTTTGGCATTACGTCAATTGATATTCTCATGTGGAACAACGATTTATTTTTTTGATTCTATTTCTTTTTGCAGATCTTTTATGAATTCATCAAGGATGACGTTGAAGGTTACTTTGCCGTCGCGGGTGCGCGATGTTATGCAGTTTTTCTCTATTTCTTTGTCGCCGACAACTATCATGTAGTTTATTTTTTCAAGCTGTGCATCACGTATCTTGTGCTCGACTTTTTCCTGGCGGCAGTCTGATTCTACCCTGAATCCGCTGGCTTTTAGTTTTCCTGTTATTTTTTCTGCGTAAGGCTTGTGGCGGTCTGCAATGGGGATTATTTTTACCTGGACAGGGGATAGCCAGAGTGGGAATGCGCCAGCATAATGCTCAATCAATATTCCTATGAATCTCTCGAAACTGCCGAGTACCACACGATGAATCATCACCGGCCTGTGCTTTTCATTGTCTTCACCAACGTATGTGAGGTCAAAGCGCTCTGGCATGAGGAAGTCAAGCTGGACTGTGCCGCACTGCCATGTCCTTTCAAGGCAGTCTGTCAGGTGGAAGTCGATTTTCGGGCCGTAGAATGCGCCGTCGCCCTCGTTTATCTTGTATTCTATGGATTTTGAGTCCAGAGCTTCTTTTAATGCATTTGTTGCAGTTTCCCATATCTTGTCGCTGCCCA
>JAUVEK010000023.1 GCA_030594795.1 Candidatus Nanohalarchaeota archaeon
GCATGGTATAACCCCAATGACCTGACCACCCATGTCTTAACAGCCGGTGCAACCGGCACAGGCAAATCCGTATCCGCCTCTATCTTCGTTGAAGAAGCCCTCAAAAAAGGAATTCCTACCATCGTCTTCGACCCCACAGTCCAGTGGACCGGCTTCGTAAGACCGTGCAAGGACAAGAACCTGCTCGACAGATACGATGAATTTGGAATCAAAAAAGAAGAAAAAAAATCATTTAGAGGTATGATACTTGAAGTGGAGAATCCTGATGTCAAAATAGAATTCAAAAAATACATGAACCCCGGCGAGATTACAGTATTTACACTCAACAAACTAAAACCCGGTGAATACGACAAAGCAGTCGAAAGCATAGTAAACACAATATTCCATGAAAAATGGGAAGAATCACCTGACCTGAAACTGCTCGTAGTCTTCGACGAGGTCCACAGGCTCCTTGAAAAGTACGGTGGCAAAGGCGGCTACATCGCACTTGAAAAAGCATGCCGTGAATTCAGGAAATGGGGCATTGGCCTGATAATGTGCTCGCAGGTATCGTCAGACTTCAAGCAGGCAGTCCAAGGCAATATCCTCACAGAAATTCAGCTCAACACCAAGTCAATGGAAGATATAAAGAAGATAGAAGAAAAATACGGAGCAGATTACGCAAAGCGCATCTCACGCGAAGCAATAGGTGTAGGCATGCTCCAGAACCCAAAATACAACGACGGAAAACCATGGTTCATCCAGTTCAGGCCAACACTACACTCCCCGCACAAAATCCTTGAAGAGGAACTTGAACAATACAGGAAATTCGCCAAAACACTTGAAGAAATAGAAAGCAAAATAGAGACACTCAAAAAGACAAAAGACACATTCGACATCGAACTTGAACTGAAACTAGCCAAGAACAAACTCAAAGAAGGACGGTTCAAGATGGCAGAAATATACATAAACTCACTAAAAGAAAACGTGAAGAGGATGTAATTGAAGCAGCCACAATCGATACACAGCCAAAGAAAAAACAAAACGGCATTTATGCCAGTACTGATAGCCATAGGGCTATTGCTGATATTGTGTCCTATAACCCACTGCCAGGGTCTGAATCCAGAGCCGCTGCTCAATATCAATCTTAACACCCTTTCAAAAGAGACAACACCTCAAGGCATTCTTAAAGCGCATATATCCATACTAAACGTATACGACCCGAAAGACATCAACATCACAATGATTTACCACATAAAAACAGCAAACAACGAACCACGCTACAACGAAACAGAACCAACAAACATAAAAGGTCCGACAAAATCATACATAAAAGAAATCTCACTGGAAAATATAACAAACCTCACCGCAGGCAACTATTATCTTCTCGCGATAGTGCAATACGAAAGCAACAACATCACAAAAACGGCACGCGCATCCTCCACCTTCCGCGTACATATCCCATTCTGGACCCCGGAAAAAACAAAAATTGCCATTGGAATCATTGCAGTATTATCTCTGCTGATAACAACGTATTACACATACCGCTGGTACAAAAAGCGCAAACTTGAAAAGGCGCGATACCTCTTCCCAATGAACTACAAAAAACTGCCGCACAAAGACGATAGATCACTGTGGCTTGGGAAAATAGCAGAAACAGATATAAAAGCATGGTACAGCCCGGAAGACATGACTACTCACATCTTAACAGCCGGCGCAACAGGCACCGGCAAATCTGTATCATCTTCAATCTTCGTTGAAGAAGCACTGAAAAAAGGAATTCCTGCAGTAGTATTCGACCCGACAGTCCAGTGGACCGGCTTCGTAAGAGCCTGCAAGGACCCGAACCTGCTGGGCAAATACAGGGAATTCAATATGAAAAAAGAAGAAGCCCGACCTTTCCGCGGACTAATATACGATGTAGAGACACCGGACATAAAAATACAGTTCAAAAAATACATGAATCCAGGTGAAATCACAGTATTCTGTCTGGCAAAACTAAAACCCGGTGAATACGACAAAGCAGTCGAAAACATTGTAAACACAATATTCCACGAAAAATGGGAAGAATCAACAGACCTGAAACTGATCGTAGTATTTGACGAAGTCCACCGGCTCCTCGAAAAATACGGCGGCAAAGGTGGATACATCGCACTCGAAAAAGCATGCCGTGAATTCAGAAAATGGGGCATCGGTCTGATAATGTGCTCGCAGGTTTCAACTGACTTCAAAGAAGCAGTTCAGGGAAACATCTTAACAGAGATTCAACTCAACACCAAATCAATGGAAGACATAAGAAAAATCGAGCAAAAATACGGCAAAGACTTTGCCAGGCGCATATCACGCGAGGCAGTGGGCGTCGGCATGGTCCAGAACCCGAAATACAATGACGGAAAACCATGGTTCATCCAGTTCAGGCCGACCCTGCACTCCCCGCACAAAATCACAGAAGAAGAACTTGAGCAATACAAAAGTTTCGCAACAACACTTGACAAAATCGAAAACAAGATACAAAAAGCAAAAAAACATGGCACAGACACTTTTGACATTGAGCTTGAGTTGAAACTCGCAAAAAACAAACTCAAAGAGGGCCGGTTCAAAATGGCGGAAATCTACATCTCATCACTAAAAGATCGCTTAAGAACATGGAAAATATAAACAAACACAACAACATGATATATATACTAATAACAACCATATAATACAAATGGTGATAACTTGCCTGAAAATAAAAAAGAGACAGAAATCCCTCCACCCTCAGACACAACAGACCAGAACGCAAAAAAAGAGTCAGAAGACACAAAAAAAGACAAACCCATTAAATCTGAAGACAACGCATTCTCACAAGAAGAAATGAAAAATCTCGAAAACAAAGAATCCAAAGTCAAAACCAACTTAGTTGGCAGAATATTCAAAAAAAAGGTAAAACCACCTGCTGAAGAAACAAACAAAGATAAAAACAAAGTAAATCTTATCAGCAGCAACACAGACACTCCCGAAAACGAAATAAAAACCCTGAAAAAAGACCTGACAGGCGCAACCTCGCGTCTTGACAACATGTCAATAACAGTCGAAAAACTTGAAGGCAAAATGGAAAACGAACGCGCTGTAGCCACAGGAATAGAAGAACGAATATCACGACTCACCGAAGAGATCGGCGAGTTGCGTTCAATGATTCTCGACAGGGAACGGGGATTCAATGAGATAGAAACAGGCTTCAAAAAAATAGAAGCCATGGCCGAAGAAATGCAGCCAGAGATAATCAAAAAGAACCTTGACAGAAAAGAGCGAGACATAATACAGATCTCAGTCCAAATGGAGAAATTTGATGCCATTGTTTCTGAAACAAACAGGCAGATAAAATTATTCCGTGAACAGATGGACAAAATAAAAAGTCTGGATAACCTGCTGAAAGTTTCAAAAGATATTGAAAAAAACATATCAAAAATAAAAGACACTGAAAGATACACCGGTCGTATGGCTGCAAAAACAGAAGAATTATTCACAGAACTCGACAAAAGGATTACGCAATTCGCAACCCAGTCCTCAAAAATAGACAGTCTTGACGAACTAACAAAAGAGCTGATGGAATCATTCGACAAAAGCGAAGTAAAACTAAAAGAAGCAGTATTCAGAGAAGACCTGGAAAAACTCAAACAATCAATAACAACTTCGAACCAGGAAAGCAGGAATTCAGAACTTTCAAGCATAAACTCCGGGTTCTCATCCCTGCAAGACAACTTCAACAAACTAAAAATCCAGTTTGAACTTCTGGATATCAACCCATCAACAACCGAAAGTACCAAAACAGATACAACCCAAAATACACCACAAAAAGTCACTGGACAACCATCAGAAGAACTACCATCTATAGACAATATAATATACGACAAAAAATTAAGCGAATTAAGAAAAGAAATAGAAGAGCAAAACAAAAAGAACGTATCAGAAATAGCCAATCTTCTCTCTATAACGCAAAAAAATGAGCAAGCCTACAAAGAGGAAATTGAAAACCTCAACCATAAAATAAACAAAAAAACAAACGAAATCACAAACGTAGAACATGGATATATGAAAGACAACATCAATGGACTGAGACAGCCACCACCTAAAGATTCAACAGACACAAATGCCCGCGCTATAAGACTCAATCAAAACATTCCACCTGAAAATGCATTTTTAAATGAAGACATCAACACGCAACCATTATACCTAAACGCCACACCGTTCTACGACCATGACCTGCGCCTCAACAAATTAATTCGCCTTATAGACAAAACAGAAGTATCCCTAAAGAACAACAACATTGAGGACGCAAAAAAAGCATATAATGACCTCGTTTCAGCATATAACACAGTCCATAAAAAAGTCCCCCAACCCCAGATTGAAGAGATAGATGTTCTCATCGAGCAACTAAACAATAAATTAAAAAATCACACAACATAAAAAAATTCAAACCATACCATACAATCTTCTCTTGCAAAAAAGAACAGATACACACAGATAAACTCAAAAGACTTGATATTCATATTATAGTTAAGGTCGTTACTAAATGGACAAACTTAACCAAAAACCAAGAGACGTTAACTATCCGGACCAATCAAAGATTGGTTGGATTTTCGAAATGTTCACCCATTTCGAATTTCGAAAATTGGAAATTTGGTACAAATTTTCAAAATCATAAAAATCACAAAGTGATTTTTAATGATATGGAAAAGTCATATCGTCCAAAAAGTTATGACTTTTACTATAACCCAACACGAACACATATAATACTAAAATACAAATAAAGAAAAAGAACTACTCAAAAGGTGAAAACATGCCTGAAATCAAAATCAAAAAAATAAAAGAAAACATCTGGGAAATACCACAAACAGGACAAATGCGCGTCCCTGCAAAAATATACGCATCAGACAAACTTATGGAAAAAATCAAACTCGACAAAACAACAGAACAGGCAAGAAACGTAGCATGCCTGAAAGGAATCCAGACCCACTCACTAGCCATGCCCGACGCCCACCAGGGATACGGATTCTCAATCGGCGGCGTAGCCGCATTCGACCTTGAAGAAGGCATAATCAGCCCCGGCGGCGTAGGGTATGACATAAATTGTGGCGTCCGCGCAATGACAACGAACCTCAAAGAATCAGACATCAAAGGCAAAGAACAGCAATTATTAAACATACTCTTCTCAAACATCCCGTCAGGCCTCGGAAGCAAAGGCCGCATCAGGGTAGACAAAAGCGAACTACGGGAAGTCATAGAAAACGGCGCAAAATGGGCAATAAAAAACAACTACGGCACAAAAAATGACCTTGACCATACAGAAGAATACGGCCACCTGAAATCAGACCACGAGACAATATCAGAAGAAGCAATAAAAAGAGGCTTGCCCCAGCTCGGCTCATTAGGATCCGGCAACCACTTTCTCGAATTCCAGAAAGTAGAAAAAATCTATGACGAAAAAACCGCAAAATCATTCGGCATCACAAGTACCGGCCAGATAACAATCATGATACACTGCGGGTCGCGCGGCCTTGGCCATCAGGTAGCATCAGACTACATAAGAGCAATGGAAAAAGAGTATGGCTACAAAGACCTTCCCGACAGGGAACTGATAAACGCCCCAATACAATCAGAACTCGGCCAGAAATACCTCAAAGCCATGAGCGGCGCAGCCAACTACGCATGGGCAAACCGCCAGATGATAATGCACTGGGTCCGCGAAAGCTTCGCAAAAATATTCAACACAACCCCTGAGGATCTGGAAATGAACCTCATCTACGACGTAGCCCACAACATAGCAAAAATCGAAAAACACGAGATAGGCAGCACAACAAAACAAGTCTGCATCCACCGCAAAGGCGCAACCCGCTCATTCGGCCCGGGGAGGGAAGAGCTCCCCGAAGTCTACCAAAAAACAGGCCAGCCCGTAATCATCCCAGGCTCAATGGGCACCTCATCCTACATTCTTGTCGGCACAAAAACCGCAGAACAAATCAGCTTTGGCTCAACAGCCCACGGCGCAGGAAGAGTCATGTCAAGATTCAAGGCCCAAAAGATATTCAGGGGCGAAAAAGTAAAACAGGATTTGGCAAAAGACGGCATCTCAGTGAAGAGCGCATCCTGGAAAGGCCTTGCAGAAGAAGCGCCTGGGGTCTACAAAGACATAGACGAAGTAGTAAAAGTAAGCCATGAGCTGGGCATAGGCAACCTCGTGGCAAAAGTAAAACCCCTCGGCGTAATAAAAGGCTGACTCATGACAAAAACAACAATTTCTGATGAAGCATTTATATAAAATGAAATTCAATGAATTCATGCGCATTTTCTTAATTGACATCAAAGAATGCATAGAAAAGCGCGCAAAAATGGCGAGATTGAGCGACTCAGTACCAAACTCATTGACATGGAAAGCATATATAGTGTAAAGTATAATACAATTGCGATGTGAGTAAAATGCAAGAAAAGAAAATTAGTGATCAGAATTTAAGAGAATTAAAGAAAGTTGTAGTTCCAATACTCAAACGCAATGGTGTTGTAAAGGCAGGAATATTCGGGTCCTATGCGCGAGGTGAAGCAAAAAAGGACAGTGATATTGATATTTTGATTGAACCTCCAAAAGGCATTGGATTTGGATTTATTGGCATTCAATTGGAACTTGAAGATAAATTAAAGAAAAAAGTGGATTTGTTAAGTTACAGGGCAATTCATCCTCTGTTAAAAGAAAGAATCTTGAGGGAAGAGGCAAAGATAATATGAATAAGAAAGACCATTTAATTTTCTTGGAACATATTTTGGAAAGCATAAAAGACATTGAATCTTATTCTAAAGGGATTTCTAAAAACAGGTTTTTCAAAGATAAGCAATTACAGGATGCAATTGTTAGAAGAATTGAGATAATTGGTGAAGCCGTCAGGAATATTCCAGATGACGTGAAAAATAAATATGCAACTATTTCCTGGAAAGAGATAGTTGGAACCAGAGATATTTTTATTCACCATTATTTTGGGATTGATCTGGAAATTGTCTGGAGTATTGTTAAAAACGATTTGCCTGACCTCAAAAAGAAAATTAGAACTGTCCTGGAAGACATCGAAAAAACGAGGAATGAAAAGCGCCCAAAAAACACACCTTAAATACGCAGAAGGTGTCGTAAGATGGTCAGAAAAACAGCTCTCATAAACCACCTGATAAAAGTAAGAAAAACCCGACCAACCACACAAAAAGACCAAAAATAAAACCCCCACAAAAACCTTTATAAAGCTAATGCTCCATAGAAAAAGATAACACTAAAAGCTGCCAAGAGTTCTAACAAAAAGAACAAGCAAAAACAGGCAAACCTTACAGAACCTGCAAGGTTTAAAATAAGAACATGCTATAATCCATTACCAGCAAAAGTAATCGGATTCTATAAACATTGCATATTACTGCAATTATTACAGCGCTCCACACCCCCCAAACCCACACATGCGCTGCCAAAAAAGGCGCCAATAAGCAACTGCTTACGCGCCGCCAAGGTGTCAAAAAATGGCAACAATACATCATCCAAGAAGAGGCTCAATGGGCTATGCGCCACGAAAGCGCGCAAAACGAATGTATCCGCGCATAAGCACCAGCCTGAAAACCAACGAAGCAAAACCCCTCGGATTTGCAGGCTACAAAGTAGGCATGACACAGGTCCTGATGATTGACGACAGGAAAGAAAGCCCGACCCGCAACCAGGAAATCATTGTCCCTGTCACGGTTCTCGAGACACCACCCCTAAAAGTGGCAGGCATAAGAGCATACACATCCACCCCCTACGGCGAGAAAGTCCTGAAAGAAATATGGACCGACAAACCCGACAGCGAACTTGACAGAAAAACAGACCTTCCCAAAAAAAAACACAAACAAGACGCGCTCGACAAACTCGACAGCGTCTCAAAATACACACTCATAGTACACACGACCCCAAAAATCGCAGGCATCCACAAAAAAAAGCCAGAACTATTTGAAATAGACATCGGCGGAACACCTGAAGATGCACTCAAATACGCAAAAGAAAAACTTGGTAAAGACATAACCATAAAAGAGACATTCAAAGAAGGCGAACTCACAGACACAGTAGCCATAACCAAAGGATTCGGCTTCCAAGGCTCAGTAAAAAGATTCGGGGTAAAACTCCTTGCCAAAAAATCCCAGAAAGTCATCCGCAAAGCCGGCAACTTAGGACCATGGCACCCCCATAAGACAATGGGAACCGTACCCCAGATGGGTCAGATGGGATTTCACAAGAGAACCCAACACAACCAGAGAATCCTGAAAATCAGCGAAGATGCCAAAGACATAAACAAAAACGGCTACAAAACATACGGCATAATAAAAAGCAGCTACACACTCATCAAAGGCTCTGTCCAGGGACCCGCAAAACGCCTGATACGCCTGAGACCTGCAATAAGAGCAAAAAACAACAACCCAGGCGAACCAGAGATAACAGACATCATATTAAAGTGACCATACTATGAAAACGCAAATCCTTTCACTCGACGGCAAATCATCTGGGACAATAGAGTTGCCCGACCAGTTCAATGAAGAATTCAGGCCCGACATAATAAAAAGAGCATTTTACTCAATCCGGAACAACAAAAGACAGCCATACGGCGCAGACCCCAAGGCAGGTCTGAAAACATCGGCGCAGTTCATAGGCAGAAGAAGAGCCTTCGGCTCACACCAGAACCGCGGTATGCACCGGACAAAAAGAATCAGGACCGGCACAGGATACCTTGCAGGAAGAGCAAGAGAAGTACCCCAGGCAGTAAAAGGCCGAAAAGCCCACCCACCAAAAGCAGAAAAAAACTGGGCACAGAAAATAAACAACAAAGAGCGCACATTGGCAATCCGCTCCGGCATAGCAGCAACCGCAAACCCGGAACTTGTCAAAAAAAGAAACCATCAAATAGACAACATAAAACTGCCAGTAATAATAGAAGACAAATTCGAAACACTAGAAAAGACAAAAGACATAATCGACATCCTCGAAAAAATCGGCTTAAAAAGCGAACTTGACCGCACAAAACAAAAAAAAGTCCGCGCAGGAGTCGGAAAGACCCGCACAAGAAAATACAAAAAAAAGGTAGGCCCCCTGATAATCACATCCGAAAAAGCAGCCCTCAAAACATCAGCAAAAAACATACCCGGCATAAGCACAGCCCCAGTAAAATCACTCAACTCCGAACTGCTCGCACCGGGCGCAGAAGCCGGCCGCCTGACAATATGGACAAAATCCGCGATTGAGACACTAGGCAAAGAAAAACTATACTTATAAAAAAAACGATACTATAAAAAGTTGATAACAAATGACAGAAAAAAAAGACACCTCCGCTGCTAAAACCCCAAAAAAAGAACAGCAAAAAGAACAAAAATCACAAAGCACCCACAAAAGGGCGGGTGGGGGCTCGAGGACGGACGCCACAAAGCCCAATGGGGAAGACACAGAACGTGATACGGAACATATTTCACAATCCAACAAAAAAGACAACAAAAAAGAATCCATGAAAGAGCCGGAAAAACCAAAAGACACCAAACCAGCAAAAGAAAAAAAAGAAGAGCCAAAAAAAGCCAAAGAAAAGCCATCTGCACCAGCAAAAGGCGAATGGAACATACTGAAATTCCCTCACCTGAGTGAAAAATCAATATCAAACATCGAGATGCAGAACAAGATTATATTCATAGTAAAACCAGGCTCAAAAAGATCAGAAATAAAAAAAGCAGTCGAAAGTATGTTTGAGGTAAAAGTAGAAAAAATCAACATGCTCACAACAGCAAAAGGCGACAAAAAAGCATTCGTAAAACTAAAGCCGGACTACTCGGCCCTCGACATCGCAACACGGCTCGGCATGATGTAAATCAAATAAAACAGTGAACAAAATGGGAAAAAGAATAATCGCCCAGAGAAGAGGAAAAGGCTCAGGCCTGTACAGGTCACACAGCCATCGTCATCTTGCACAGGTAAGATACAATAGAAAAATAGACACAAACACCGGAGCCACAATCATAGACATCCTAAACGACCCGGGAAGGAACGCGCCTGTAGCAAAAATAAAACTTCATGACAACACAATCACACACATACTAATATCCGAATGCTCAAAAACAACAGACGCAATATCCTTCGGAAAAGACGCAAAAATAGAGCCGGGAAACATACTGCCAATCGGCAAAATCCCTGAAGGAACACCAATATTCAACATAGAAAAAAGACCCAATGACGGCGGGAAATTCGTCCGCTCAAGCGGGACATACGCAATAATAACATCACACGACGCAAACAAAACAGTAATAAAACTGCCGTCAAAACAATTCAAGGCACTCAACCCCGACTGCAGAGCAACAATAGGCATAACAGCCGGCGGAGAACTAAAATCAAAGCCGTATGTAAAAGCCGGGACAAAATGGAAGATCATGCACAAAAGAAGCAAACTCTACCCGAGAACCTCCGCAAGGTCAATGAACGCAGTTGACCACAAATTCGGCGGCTCAAACCTGGGTGTGGCAAAAACCGTATCACGCAACGCCCCGCCAGGCCGTAAAGTGGGTAGCATAGCTTCAAAACGCACAGGCAAAAAAAGATAAAAACAATAAACATTAAGGTGTAAAAATGGCAAAAAGAAAACATGTTGCACAGGAAATCAAGGAATTCAAATACATGGGACTCTCATTTGAAGAAGTCTCGAAACTCAAGCTCGAAGAATTCATAAAACTCATACCGTCACGCGAAAGAAGGTCAATAAAGCGCGGGTTCACAGACATAGAAAAAAGCCTCATCAAAAAAGCAAACCAGTCAAAACCAGGCGGATTCATAAAAACCCATGCACGCGACATGGTCGTACTCCCTGAATTCGTGGGAAAAAGATTCGGCATCCACAACGGCAAAGAATACGTCGCAGTAGACATCACAGAAGAAATGCTTGGCCACAGGCTGGGTGAATTCGCACAGACAAGAAAACAGGTAAACCACTCCGGTCCTGGCATGGGCGCAACAAGATCAAGCAAATTCGTTCCACTGAAATAAAGAACATGTGACAAAAATGTATCCAATGAAAACCGACCCGAAAAAACACGCTAAAGTATGTGCAAGAAACCAGCGGCTCTCAAAAAAGCACTCAGTAGAAATAGGCCGCCTCATAAGCGGGATGAAACTCGAAAACGCGCAAAAATACCTCGAAGAGGTGCTCAGGAAAAAGAAAGCAATACCTTACACAAAATTCAACGCAAACCTCGGCCACAAAAAAGGCATGGGCCCTGGCAGATATCCGCTGCTTGTAACAAGAAAATACATTGAGCTCCTGAAAAGCGCGCAAAAAAACGCAGAATACATCGGCCTTGACACAAAAAACCTAATAATATCAAACGTCCACACAACAAAGGGCAGCGCATACTACCGTCCGCGCCGCACGCGGTTCCGCGGGCAGCAGACAAAAAGCGCAAACATCTCACTAATAGTACAGGAAGGTAAACCAAATGATTGAGAGAAAATTCATAGAAAAAGGCATCCGAAACTCAGAAATGGAAGCATACCTGAACAAGTCACTCGAAAGAGCAGACTACAGCCACTCAGACATCAAAAGAACACCACTCAACACAAGAATCGTAATTCACGCAGGAAGGCCTGGTGTAGTCATAGGCCACGCCGGCTCAAAAATCAACGAAATGACAGGAGCCATAAAAAACATATTCAAAATAGACAACCCCCAGATTGAAGTCAAATCAGTCGAAAATCAGGAACTTGACGCGCGGGTTATCGCAAAACAAATCGCATCAAGCCTCGAGCGCGGAACAAAACACAGACAGATCGTCAACATCATGCTTAAAAAAATAATGGGTGCAGGCGCAATCGGCGTAGAAATCACAGTCTCCGGGAAAATAACCGGCTCGCGCTCGCGCACAGAAAAATTCATGTCCGGATACCTGAAAAAATGCGGCAACACATCCGACGTCCACACCCAAAGAGCATTTGAGAAAGCAACACTAAAAGCAGGTGTAATCGGCATCAAAGTCAAACTGATGAGCACAATGCCATCAGTCCTTTCAATAGAAAAAACAATAGAAGAAAAAGCGCAGGAAAAAGAAGCTGAAAAAAAGGAAAAAGAAGAGAAAGAGAAAGAAGATGACAAAGAACCAGAAGAAGAATCCGAACCCGCAAAAAAAGGTGAGGAATCAGAACCAAAAAAAACAGAAGAAAGAAAAGAAGAGACAGCCAAAAAAGAAAAAGTAGAAACAAAACAAGCAACAACAAAGAAAGAAGAGACCGTTGAAAAAGAAAAACCAAAAAAAGAACACGAAAACAAAAAGCCAACTGCTGAGCCAAAAAAAACTGAACCGAAACAAGACATAAAAGAAAAAAAAGAAGACAAAAAGCAAAAAACCACAATAAAAAAAGACAAAAAAACCGAAAACAAGAAAGATGAGAAAAAAGCAGCACCCAAAAAAGAGACAAAAAAATAAATAATAATTACGTGATATCATGGCAATAATTCGCACAAAAGCAATGAAAAACATGAGCGAAAAAGATCTGGAAAAAAAAGAAGAAGATCTCCGCCTTGAACTCGCAAAAGAAAAAGGTAAAATCCATATCGGAAGCGTACCAGAAAACCCGGGAAAACTAAAGGAAATAAAAAAAACATTGGCAAGAATACTCACACTAAAGAACCAGAACAAAACAAAAAAGAACCCTGAAAAAGGAAAAAAACGAAAACAGGAGTGATAAGTTCAAATGCAAGACACATGCCCTAAATGCGGGCTGCCAACAGAGCTTTGCGTGTGCGAAACCATATCAAAAGAAGCACAGAAGATAAAAGTCTACACAATAAAAAAGCGGTTCGGAAAGCTGTCAACAATCATACAGGGCCTTGACGAAAAAAACATTGACCTGAAAAAACTCACCACAACACTCAAATCACACCTCGCATGTGGTGGAACATCAAAAGACAGGCAAATTGAACTGCAAGGCAACCACATAGCAAAAGTCAAAGAACTGCTGATAAAAGAAGGCTTCAACGAATCCGCAATAGAATAAAAACACAGATGATAACTGTGCCAATAAACCCGAAAAACATCCTAAGGCACGAGCTGATCGGCCTGCAAGCAGCAATATCAACATCAAAAGACCCAAATATGCTCAAACAGTCAGGCACAATCATCGACGAGACGCAAAAAACCCTGACCTTAAGAACCGCAAAAAAAGCATTAATCACTGAAAAAAAAAGCAGCACATACAAAATAACACTCAAAGACAAAACACAAGTAGAAATCAACGGGAAACTGCTCTACGGGCGCCCCGAAGACAGGATAAAGAAAAAATCACAAAATAAATGGAAAATGGTGCAAAAATGAAAGACATCGGAATCCCTGTAAAAAACAAGCCAAAAAAAGAATGTACAGACAAAAACTGCCCCTACCACGGCAGCCTCAAAATAAGAGGACGAACCTTTGAAGGTACAGTCACGTCTGACAAAATGGACTCAAGCATCGTAGTAAGCTGGCCATACACAACATCCATGCCAAAATACGAGCGCTTGATGCGCAACAACTCAAGAGTCACAGCGCACATCCCGCCATGCATACACGCAAAAAAAGGCGATAAAGTGCGAATAGCAGAATGCAGGCCAATAAGCAAAAATAAATCATTCGTAGTGATCGAAAAAGTAGAATAAATGGTGTGAAAATTG
>JAUVEK010000073.1 GCA_030594795.1 Candidatus Nanohalarchaeota archaeon
CCCAAAGCCCCGCAATCTTCTCCCCGCAGAACTTGCATGCGCCGTTATCCACATTATTTTCTGTAACAAAATACCCTTTCCTCTCGATAAGTAACTTATGACATTTTGGGCAATAAGTATTCTGCCCTTCATCAGTCTTCACATTCCCGATATACACATAATCGAGGCCGCAATCAAGAGCAATCTTTCTGGCCTCAACAAGCGCCTCCTTCGGCGTAGGCGAAAGATTAGCCAACTGATACATGGGAGTGAACCTCGAAAAATGCAGGGGATAATCAACTCCAAGATTACTCTTGATCCACTCACACATCTCCCTTATCATATCCATATCATCACTGACAGTAGGAATAACAAGATTAGTAATCTCAAACCAGACCTTCTCCCTTTTGAGAACCTTCAGAGTCTTAAGAACTGGCTCCAAACTGCCTGCGCAATTCTCAGCATAAAACCTGTCATCAAATCCCTTCAGATCAACATTTGCAGCATCAATATACTTGCACAACTGAGAAAGCGGCTCCGGGTTAATATAGCCCGCAGTAATCCACAAATTCTTCAGATTATTTTCCCTTGCAAGTTTCGCTGTATCATACATATACTCATAAAAAGCAATCGGCTCAGAATACGTATATGCAATAGACCTGCAATTTTTAGCCAAAGCCTCACGGACAACCTGCTCAGGAAACAACTCAGAACTTTGCACATCCTCAGGTCTCTTTTGAGATATCTGCCAGTTCTGGCAGTTCTTGCACCTAAGATTGCACCCCGCAGTCGCGATAGAAAACACCCCCGTTGCCGGAAGAACATGAAACAGCGGCTTCTTCTCAATCGGGTCAACATGTACAGCACACGGGTTCCCGTAAACAAGAGTATAAAGAGTACCTCCCCTGTTCTCCCTTGTCCTGCAATTTCCTCTCTCACCATCTTCCAAAAGACATTTGTGCGGACACAACTGGCAGTGAACATTCTCCCCAAGCTTAAGATAATTAGAAGCCTCCCTCGAAAACTTCCCAAAATCCGCAACTGTTGCGGAAGAATCACTTGAAACAGGCGTCTTCAGCATCTTGATAAGGTAATAACCGGAAACACCAAGACCGGCAACCCCCAACCCCGCCAGTTTAACAAACTCCCGCCGGGTCATCTTTTTTTCAAGAAAACTTTCAGGCTTTTTTTTTCTTCTTCGCCCCATGCTTAAGCACACCCCACCTTATCAGCGCAAACCTTATATTTATCAATGAATGTATCAAAAAAAGCGGAATCAGAACATAGCAAATCTGCTGATGTATAACAAGCGACAATTTTGCGCCAATCAGCCTGCCAGCCCCATACTTCCCGGTAATGCTATACCCTGTGACCACAAAGAGAATAATCAAAAAAAAGAGCAGCCATCCGGCAAATCTTTCAATCCTGATTAAAGCCCTGTTAAACCCGACCCGCTCAACCATACTCACTAATTCAGTTAGAATAATAAATGTCTTTCGAAAATTTACATCCTTCGTGCCGCAAACACTCCGCAAATAATCATAACCAGAAGCAGACCACTCCATCCGATACCCGGCGTCCTTGAAGTTAATCCACTCTCACGATGCACAATCTGTATATATTGCTCATCTTTTCCATAAAGGCTCGGGACCAATGCCGAATTAGCATAAATTGTCATTTTATAAGTGCCTGTTTGCCCTGCAAATATATCAATTGGTACCAGCTTCTCTTCATATTCATTCAAACTAACATCAATTTCATTTCTACTGTTTTCGAACTTCGCCCAATGGAGCATTTTTTCAGGGTCCGCATGGAGCTTTATCTTAATAGTATCCGCAACAGCAATATTGTTTTTTACATAAATAACAACCTGAAATTTCGAACCCAATTCAGCAGCAAGACTCTCAGAAGTAAATGAGATATTTGGATTTGCAAGAGTAAGACATATTCCGGTAATGCATTGTCCACTCTCACAATTCTCAGGATTCTCGCATTCGCACCCATCCGGCAGTCTATCTACCCAAATAGACCTATTCCAATACCAGTCTCTTCCGCATGCATACAAATCTTCACAGAAAAAGCTCCCTTCTTTCCGCACGCCGTCATCACAAATCCATGTTCTGTCGCTTGATATCCAGCAGTCACCAACATTGCAGCATTCTGCCCTGCCATAATCCCACAGATTATTTTGCATCATAATACATTCACATGCCTCAGGAGAATGGTCAGGAGATGTTATCCACGCCCATGGATCTTCAATACAATAGCATCCGGGTTTAGCTGCACAATTGCCATACATATCTCTATATCCCAATATTCTAATGCCTCCTATCTCATCGCACATATATCTATCTTGAGGGCAGGCAGTATTATTGACAATATCAATACCATTGCATTGTCCTATCGGCGGCGGCGGGCAGTCACAATAAAACGCGAATGTAATATTATCATAGATACCATATTTCACTCCATCAATCGCATAATATGAAGTGGCATTATTCTTTGTTCCACTAACAGCATCAAATTCCCCTGTATTATTTATAAGTCCAAAATTTACAATTATTGTCATGTTTTCAGTAATATCCGTGGCATTAAACGTGATTGTTCTTCTGTCTCCAACAACACTCACATCAGGAATCACAGGATAAGAGTCCCTGGTTGTTTTGTTAATATAAGTTATCACACCACTATCTCCAACATAGCTCAGGTTATCAGTAACCGAATCAACAATTGAGATATCAGTTATACTTTTTGATCCAGGAGGATAATCAGAAATATTCGTCGCACACGCATCAAACTTAATGGTCTTGTTGAGCATTTCATCGCAGTTAGTAAAAAGATAGGACACTCTAAAACCACTCTTCGCATGGAGAATTGCATCAAGGAAGAGATTCGCTATGCAATTTCCATCGCATGCGCCGGTAGCATGGTAAAACCTGCCGTGTGTGTATTGAGCTACTCTCTCAAGCATATTTCTATTAATCTGCTGCCCGGTGCCCACAGTATATATTTCAATCGGCCCGTTACGCCAGTTATCAGAGACATAATTCTCCATGTGATTCGGGGTGTTAAGGCTCCCGCTGTTGACCATACCGTCTGTGAGCAGTATAATGATACCTTTTCTGTCTGCTCCAACATTGGCATTTAGATATTCCAGTCCCTGCTTAAGTCCGTCTCCAAGCGCAGTCGACCCGTAAGGAGTCATTGAATCAACATAATTTTTCAAAACCCCCCTGTTGCCAGTCACATCTGTTAAATCCACAACCTTACGAACACTGCTTGAAAAAGTAAAAATGCTAACCCTGCTTTCATCCATTTCAGAAGAGTCAATAATTGCCTTGGTCCCGTCTTTCAGGCAATCCATCTTCGTTCCCCCGGCACAACTCCCAGACATACTGCCGCTCACATCAAGGACAAACACAATATCCAGTTTATCCTCACATTCGGCAAAAGCTTCATTTCCTAAAAAGGTAAAAAAAAATAGCATAATCACGAAAAAATTACCAAACCACCTAAAAGCACGATTCATTATATCCACTCACAATCATCAGCAACAATAGATGAACATTCAACAGAGTGCCACCCTGCAATCAACCAGCAACCGAATGTTTACCCAATAATATATTTATAACTCACATTGTATTTAAAGATTATTTCTCTTCAATCCACAATACAAGGTTAGAAAGCTTGAAACCGAGCCAACACCATAGAGATTTCATCATTTCCCATGAAACTCAGAAAGGCTCACAACATCCCTATCTGTGGTCATATTCTTCATAGCCCCAACCATCACCTTCGCAAGCTCGAGATTAGTCACAAGCGGAATCCCGAAATTAAGTGCAGCCCTCCTGATAATATACCCGTCAGTGATCTCCTTCCTTGACGCCCTCCTGTGCGGGATGTTGATCACAAAATCAATCTCCTTTCTGCCAAGAAGCGTCTCGATATTAGGCTCCTTCTTCTCACTCACCTTATGCACCGGTATCACATGTATCCCCTTATCAAGCAGATACTGGGAAGTCCCGAAAGTTGCAAGCAGCCTCACACCCATCTTCTCAAGAATCCTGACAGAATCGAGAAACTTATCCCTCGCCTCATTGCATAAACACAAAAGAACCCTCGACCCCATTACAGGAACCTTGACCCGCGCAGAAATCATTGCATCAATAAGCGTGCGCGAAAAATCCCTGCCAAGACACGCAACCTCGCCAGTCGAACTCATCTCAATCCCGACAATCGGGTCAGCCCCGTAAAGCCTTGAAAACGAGAACTGCGGGAACTTGATGCCAATGTGCTTTATCTTAGGAGTCGCAGTATAGAGTAGCTTCTGCCCGAGAATCACACCTGTGGCAATATCAATCAGATTAATGCCCATAGTCTTGCTCACAAACGGCACACTTCTTGAAACCCGAAGATTGCACTCAATAACAAAAATCTTCTCATTCTTGACAATAAACTGGATATTAAAAGGCCCGTGAATATTTAAGCCCACAGCAATCTTGTGGCTGGCTTTCTCAATCTTTCTCTTGACAACACTGCTAAGCGTCTGGGGCGGTATGACCATCGTCGCATCCCCCGAATGCACACCAGCATTCTCAATATGCTCCATGATGGCACCGATAAGTACATTGCTCCCGTCGCACACTCCGTCAACCTCCACCTCGCGTGCATTATCCATAAAATGCGAGATAACCACAGGATGCTTCCTCGACACCTTAGCCGCAAGACTCAGATATTTAGAGAGATCCTCCCTGCAATACACAATATTCATCGCAGCCCCTGAAAGCACGTACGACGGCCTTATAATTACCGGGTAGCCTATTTTTTCAGCAAACCTGCCCGCATCCTCCACTGTCTCGAACTTATTCCAGTAAGGCTGCTCAATACCGATTTTATCAAGCAGCGCACTAAACTTCGCCCTGTCCTCAGCGCAGTCAATATTCATTGGGTTGGTCCCAAGAATCCTCACACCTTCTTTATACAGCAAAAGAGCAATATTGTTCGGGATCTGCCCCCCGAATGACACAATAACCCCCATCGGGTCCTCCTTTTCATAAATGTCCATAACTGTCTCAAAACAGACATCCTCAAAATAAAGCTTATCTACAATATCATAATCAGTGGAAACAGTCTCAGGATTATAATTAATCATGATGGTCTTTTTGCCCCTCTTTTTCACAGCCCATGCCCCGTGCACAGAGCACCAGTCAAACTCAACAGAAGACCCTATCCGATACGTCCCTGACCCGAGAATAACAACATCTCCACCCTTAAATTCAATATCATCCTCCCAACCATTGTACGTAAGATACAGGTAATTCGTCTTCGCCGGCCATTCCGCAGCAAGAGTATCAATCTGCTTCACGCATGGCACTACAGCCCACTTCTTTCTGAGGTTTCTGATATCAGACTCCTTCCTTGAGACAATATCAGCAATATGTGCATCAGAAAACCCGAGCTGCTTTGCATACCTCAGCACACTGCCATCAAGGCCGGACACGATCACCTTCTCATATTCCACAATGTTCAACAATTTATTCAAAAACCACCTGTCAATCTTCGTAAGTTCGAAAACCTCATCAACACTCATGCCACACTTAAGCGCATCAACAACATAATACAGCCTCTCATCAGTCGCCACACTCAACTGGTTCCTGATCACCTCTAAATTATTCTCACCGCATCCGACAAGCCCGTGTCTGCCGGTATCAGTCATTCTCACAGCCTTCTGCAGCGCCTCCTCAAACTTCCTGCCAATACCCATCACTTCACCAACAGACTTCATCTGTGTCCCGATACGCATATCAGCATTCTTGAATTTCTTAAGGTCCCATCTTGGAATCTTCACAACAATATAGTCAAGCGCAGGCTCAAAACACGCAGTCGTAGCAAGAGTGACCTTATTGACAATTTTAGGAAGCTTCCTGCCGAGGCACAATTTCGTTGCAATGAACGCCATCGGGTAACCTGTCGCCTTTGACGCGAGTGCAGACGACCTCGAAAGCCGGGGATTGACTTCAATGACCCTGTATTCCTTTGAATCAGGGTCCAGCGCATACTGTATATTGCACTCACCGACAATCCCGAGCGCCCTTATAATCCTGATAGCAAGCTTGCGAAGCATATGATACTCATCATTATTCAGAGTCTGCGACGGAGCAACCACAATAGACTCGCCGGTATGAATGCCGATCGGGTCAAAATTCTCCATATTGCAGATAGTTATGCAATTATCATCAACATCCCTCATAACCTCATACTCAATCTCCTTCCACCCGCCGACACACTCCTCTATCAGAACCTGCCCGATAGCACTATGGGCAATCCCGGCATCAGCGATCATCCCAAGCTCCTTTTCATCCTTGGCAATCCCGCTTCCCTCACCCCCCAGGGTGAACGCAGCTCTCACCATGCACGGGTACCCGATATCTTTTGCAGCAGCTAAAGCATCAGCTTTGCTCGTCGCAGCCCGGCTCCTGCATATACTGATGCCAGCCTTATTCATCGCAATCCTGAACAGGTCCCTGTTCTCAGTGGCTTCAATCGCATCTATCTGGGTCCCAAGAACCCTGACATTATGCTTTGAAAGCACTCCCTTGTTATAGAGCTCAACACCGCAGTTAAGAGCAGTCTGCCCGCCCACATTAAGCAAAATCCCGCCCGGCTTCTCCTTCTCAATAATCTTCTCAACATAATCGCAGGTCACAGGCAAAAGATACACTTTGTCAGCCATCTTAGGATCCGTCTGTATCGTTGCAATGTTCGGGTTCACAAGCACGCTTTTGATGCCTTCCTCCTTCAATGCCTTAAGTGCCTGTGACCCTGAAAAATCAAACTCGCCAGCCTCCCCTATCTTGATTGCGCCGGACCCGAGCACAAGGACTTTCTTAATCTTCTTTTCTTTCTTTTTCCCGTACAGGTTACGCATTGCACACACCCAGAAACTCATCAAAAAGATA
>JAUVEK010000137.1 GCA_030594795.1 Candidatus Nanohalarchaeota archaeon
AATGGAAAAGTTTGATTATCTTATGCAGTCATTCAGAGGATTGCAATATTTTTTCTATCAGCACAGCTGTTACGTACATTTTTTAAAGATAATTGCCGGACTAGATTCTATGGCAGATGCAGGAATGATGTGGAAAGACAGCATTGTGATTAAAGGGGCGAGGGAGCATAACCTGAAGAATGTGGATGTGGCTATACCGCGCAATAAGTTTACGGTCATTACAGGCATATCGGGGTCCGGGAAGTCGTCGCTTGCTTTTGATACCATCTATGCAGAAGGGCAGAGGAGGTATGTGGAGTCTTTGTCGTCTTATGCGCGGCAGTTTCTCGGGCTTATGAATAAGCCTGATGTTGATTCTATCGAGGGGCTGTCGCCTGCCATCTCGATTGACCAGAAGAGCGTGTCGCGCAACCCGCGCTCTACTGTCGGGACTGTTACTGAGATTCATGACTATCTCCGGCTTATGTATGCAAGGATCGGGGTTGCGCACTGCCCTGTGTGCGGGAAGCCTATCAGAAAACAGACTATTGAGGAGATCACTGAGAAGATAATGAGTCTCGGGAAAGGTGTGAAGATAATGATTCTTGCGCCTGTGGTGCGGCAGAAGAAGGGGGAGTATGTCACGTTTGTTGCTGAGCTTGCAAAGAAGGGGTTTTCGAGAGTGAGGATAGATGGGAGCATATATGAAATCGGGGAGGAGTTCGAGGCTGACAAGAATAAGAAGCATGATATCGAGGTTGTTGTGGACAGGATTGTTATTGAGGATGATGTTTTGCAGAGGCTTTCTGATGCCTGTGAGAAAGCGCTTAAACTGGCGTCCGGGCTATTGATTGTGAAGTACGGTGATGAGGAGAAGCTGTACAGCCTGAATTTTGCATGCCCTGAGTGCGATGTAAATCTTCCTGAGTTTACGCCGCGGATGTTCTCGTTCAATAACCCTTACGGCGCGTGCGCTGAGTGCCACGGGCTTGGAAGAAAGTATGATATGGACCCGCATCTTGTGATACCTGATGAGAATCTTACGATACGCGAGGGGGCTATCCACCCTTGGAAGACGCAGGTGTTCGGGTACCGGGGGCAGATGATACAGGCGGTTGCGGAGAAGTTCGGGTTTGATCTTGATACTTCTATTAAATACATGAAAAAGGAGCATCGCGATATTCTTCTTTATGGTACAGACGAGAAAATACATTACAAGTATCGCGCGAGGAATACAGGCGCCTACTGGGAGCATTACGGGGCTTTCGAGGGTGTGATCCCGCAGCTTATGCGCCTTTACAAGGATACGAAGTCTGAGTACCGGCGGCGCGAGATGGAAAAGTATATGAGCGACAGCGTGTGCCCTGCGTGCAACGGGATGCGGCTGAAAAAAGAGGTATTGTGCGTGACTGTCGGGGGGCTTTCGATTGCCCAGTTCAGTGAGCTTTCGTGCATGCATGCACTTGAGTTTGTTGAGAAGCTTAAGCTTACTGAGAGAGAGGAGATGATTGCTAATCTTATTCTCAGTGAGATCAAGGCGCGGCTTTCGTTTCTTAATAATGTCGGCGTCAACTATCTTACTTTGTCGCGGGCGTCGGGGTCACTTTCAGGGGGGGAGGCGCAGAGGATACGCCTTGCAACACAGATCGGGTCGAATCTTGTCGGGGTTTTGTATATTCTTGATGAGCCTTCTATCGGGCTTCACCAGAGGGATAATATCCGGCTGATAAATACTTTGATGCGCCTGCGTGATCTTGGAAATACTGTGATTGTTGTCGAGCATGATGAGGAGATGATTCGGAGCGCGGATTATGTTGTGGATATCGGGCCCGGCGCCGGCATACATGGCGGGAAAGTGGTTGCGAAGGGTGATGTCGGGACTATTCTTGCAGATGAGAAGTCGCTTACAGGGCAGTACCTGTCCGGGAGGAAGAAGATTGAGGTCCCGTTGACGTACAGGCGCTTTGAGAAGTATATTGAAGTGATTGGTGCACAGGAGAATAACCTGAAGAATATTGATGTGAGGTTCCCGATGAATGTCTTTACCTGCGTCACAGGGGTTTCCGGGTCCGGCAAGAGCAGCCTTGTGTATGAGATTTTGTATAAGGGCCTTGCAAGCAATCTTTACAGGAGCAGGCAGGCTGTGGGGAAGCATGAGAAGATCAAGGGGCTGCAGAATGTGGATAAGGTTGTTCTTATAGACCAGTCGCCTATCGGGAGGACTCCCCGGTCCAATCCTGCGACTTATACTGGTGTGTTTACTTATATCCGGGAATTGTTTTGCCGGACTGTTGATGCTAAGATGTGCGGGTATGGTCCCGGACGGTTCAGTTTTAATGTAGCGAGCGGGAGATGTTCTGCATGCGACGGTGATGGTGTGATCAAGATTGAGATGCATTTTTTGCCTGATATCTATGTGCCGTGCGAGGTCTGCAAGGGCAAGCGGTATAACCGCGAGACACTGTCTGTGCGCTACAAGGGGAAGAACATTGCTGATGTTCTTGATATGACTGTGGAGGAGGCGCGGGAGTTTTTCAGGAATATTCCGCGGGTAAAGAAGAAGCTTGATACGCTTTATGATGTGGGGCTCGGGTATATCAAGCTTGGGCAGTCTTCGACGACGCTGTCAGGGGGGGAGGCGCAGAGGATCAAGCTTGCGTCCGAGCTTTGCAAGAGGGGTACCGGGAAGACTATATATCTTCTTGATGAGCCGACTACAGGTCTTCATTTTGATGATATCAAGAAGCTGCTTTCTGTGCTTAACCAGCTGGTTGAGAATGGGGATACGGTGATTGTTATTGAGCATAATTTGGATGTGGTTAAGTGCGCGGATTATGTTATTGATCTTGGGCCTGAAGGAGGGGATGACGGGGGGAATGTTGTTGCTGTGGGTACGCCGAGGGAGATTGCCAAGTCTTATAAGTCGTATACCGGGAGGTTTTTGAAGAGAATTTTTGAGAAGTGAGA
>JAUVEK010000044.1 GCA_030594795.1 Candidatus Nanohalarchaeota archaeon
GGTATTGTAACAGATTTGATGATCTCTGTGATTTTTTCAGGAGCAGACATCCTTGCCACCCCTCCGTGCGCCCTTATGTCTGCAGGGACGCGCTCAAGCGCCATGACTGCTACAGCGCCGGCAGATTCTGCGATCTTCGCCTGCTCTGCATTTGTCACATCCATTACCACGCCGGACTTCACCATTTTTGCAAACCCGCGCTTAAGTGTTTCAGTACCTGTTTTTTTAGTATCTGTCATTGCATTGCCTCTATTGATTTTGTGTTAATGGGCCGAGCCAGATTTGAACTGGCGACCTTCGCCTTTCCTTCACGCAGTGAAAAAACTCTGCAAACTGCGCGATGTAAGGGCGACGTCATAACCAACTAGACTACCGGCCCGTCTGAGTATATTCTTATAATTCAGGATAGTTTTATATTTGTTGCTTTTATTGTGCATAAAGTATTTGGACTTGCTATGCACCTGAACGCACACGACTCTTTTTCTTCTCAAGAGTCTCTATTATTGAACTTATTGTCAGGAGCACCCCGCCGATTATTATAGAGCATACAACATCTATGATGTAGCTTGGACCCTGGTTTAGCATAAAGTCCGTTATTGTGAATATTGGGGGTTGGCTTAATATGAAATTTGTTACTATGAATGTCACCAGCGCAACTGAAAATGTTATAGATAGGTACGATATGTACTGAGGCAGCTTGTTTTTTTTGCGGCCCAGTATATTGCCCCAGCCGAAGAATAGCGCAGCAAAGAAGAAAAATATGATTGATGTATGTATGAAATTGACTGTTGTGTATAGTATATCTGCTTCGTTTATCGACGTCACCCGGCTATAGCCATTGAAAGCGCCGATAATGAAGAACACGAACCCTACAAGATACATGAAAAATGACGATTTCCTGATTCTCAGCGATGTCATGAATTCTTTTGTTATTTTCTCTACAGTACTCTCCAGCTGGAAGCCTTTTATGAAAAGATACAAACCTATTGTGCCAAGTATTATGCGGCCGCCGGCTGCGCCGAATACAGCATATATGAGCAGCGCAATTGCAGGTATGCCAACAAAAAATCGTGACGCCTTGGAGTCGTTCAGTATTTTTCTTATGAACTCAAATATCATGTAATATGTGCTTTCAAGTTTCTGGCTTTGCTTTATGATAACTCTCTTGGGGTATATCATCTTTATTTTTGTGCGGATGATTGGCAGGATATACTCATCCTCAGCACCGTCTGAAATTAGTATTGCCTCTTCTGCATAGTACTTTTCAAGCACTATGTCAAGCTGCCTCGTAATCTCGTGGTCCGATTCCATGCCCACCCGCTTGTCGCCGGTAAGTGTTATGATTTCCACTCTGTCCTTCTTCTTTAGTTCAGTGTATGTCTGGATCGCTTTGAAGAGCGCGTTTACATCAGAATCCTCGGCATCAGCAAGCGCTAGTTTGTTTGCAGCGAAAATGTTCGCCTTCTTCCCGATTATCGGGCCTTCTATGCCTGCCTTTTCCCCGAAGTCATTATCCCTGTCAATGCATATTATGAGCGTTGTTTTCCTTTTTTTCGATGTTTTGTCAGACATATACTAAAGTTTGTAAGTTAATTTTATTAATGTTGGCTGTGCTGGCTTTTAAGAACGAGTGTATGCTGTTATTCTTCGAGAATATCATGGAGCGTGTCAAGGGGCTGTCTGCATTTTGCGCACTGGAATATTCCCTCGAAGCCGTCGTAGAGGCGGGCTGTCGGTATCTCATTTAGGTGTCCGCATTCGTCACACGTTACTTTCAGGTAGTTTTTTTGCTCCATGCGCATGTATATTCACAGATAGTTTTTAATATATTTGCTCTGGGAAAAAGTATATCGAAGAACAAAAAGCTTCTATCATGCGCATATTTCAGGAATTTTGCTTTACGCAGTTGTTATGATTGGCTTGTCGAGCACAATCACCGTATGCTCTACCTGGGTGACTGTGCCGCCCCCTATTTCTTTGAGGACATGGTATTCGTGGAGTGCGCCGGACCCATTTATATGGTGGAACTAAGCAGAAATACACATGGTTTTATATATCATATGATACAATAATTAGAACATGCAAAACAAAACAAAGCTGGTTTCAGCGATATTTCAGAACCCGGGCATTCATATAAGGGAACTCTCAAGGTTGCTTGGGATTGGCCTTCCCACCATCGATCATCACCTGAAAAACATGGAAAAACGCAGCCTGATAAAGAAAGTGAGAGAAGGGCGCAACGTAAAGCTTTATTTGAACTATGCTGCTATTTCTGTGATACCTGAACTTTACTGTTCTGAATACGGCAGGCTGCAAAATCTGCCTGCTTATGCAAGAGATGCTATATTTGAATATTTGAAATCACTTGAGTCCAAGCCAATTCTTACAGTTGTTTTCGGTTCATATGCGAAAGGAACATTTAGTCGCAAGAGTGACATTGATATTTTTCTTGTGTTTCACAAGCCACACAAGGATGACATTGAAGGAAAATCACGGGCCGTAAGGTACAAATATAGTGTTGATATATCGCCTGTATATATGGATTATGCGGAATTCAAAGATAAATTTTATAATGAAAGAGATGTGTTTATGATGGAACTTAAAAAAAACAAGATTCTTGTGCAGGGCATTGAGTGGTGGGTGTTGCTTGAAAATGAAAAGTAAGTATCCGTCTTGGCAGTTGTGGGTGAAAGACAGAGATGAGTGCAAAAGCTGGCTTGATATGTATCTTGGAAAGAGGGTGCTAAAGAGGGACGCACTGCCCACTGAAGAGCATCTTCGAAAAGCAGAGCATAATATATCATTTGCGAATTGGCTTATTGATATGCATAAAAGCCAGATACCTGAGGTGTTTGGCCATGATGAAAATTTCTATGACTGGGCTGTGACTTCGTTTTATTATTCTGTTTATCATCAGGCACTTGCCCTTATCTCGCTTTATGGGCTTTCTTCGAAGTCACATTCTGCAACACTGTGTGCGGTTATATATTATTTTTTTCATACAGATGGCAGTCTTACAGAAGAAGATGTTGAACTTTTAGGTAGTTATCTTACTGAAGACGATATAGAAGCCTTTTCGAGAACAAAGTCCTTGAGGGAGCATGTGTGTTATGGTGTTTCAAGGCGGTTTGAAAGAGATATCCTTTTTGAGGCGAAGGGCAACGCAGAGGGTTTTATGGAAAAGGTGAAACTCATCTTGTCTGAATCAGATGTCTGATTGGTTTTTTATTTTTTGCAGGCAGATTACGCTGTTGTCACGATTGGCTTGTCAAGCACAATCACCGTATGCTCTGCCTGTGTGACTGTGCCGCCCCCGATTTCTTTAAGAACAGGGTATTCGTGGAGCGCGCCTGCCTGCACAAGCTGTCCTAGCGCTGTCTCAAGCATAAACCCTTGGGGGTCCTTGACCCATCTTGCTGCAAAAGGAAGAGTGCTGTAGCTTTTTTGGGCAAATGCCAGTAGTTTCCTTGCTGCCTGGAGCCTTGTTGGCCTGTTCTGGATGAAGCGGTATATTGTTGCCCTTGAGCCGTCCCTGATAGCGCCTGCGCCGTCTGTCGCAAACGGCTCGATTGCGATTGCGTCACCTTCTTTCAGGGTGACGTTCGTGCTTGTTTTGATGTTCGGTATGCTTGTGCCTGTATGAATTGTGTATTGCCCGAGGTAATGGCCGCTGAGATTTGAGACCGGCTTGTACCCGAAGCTTGTTATGGTCTCCTCAATTACCCCTCCAATCTCTCCTATGTTTGCACCCGGGCAGGCTATCTCGAGCGCGTTTTTCAGTGCCGTTTCTGACGCCTTAAGCATGTCGCTTCTGTTGTTGTTGAAACTGATAGTTGTCGCCGTATCTGCAATGTACCCGTCTATGTGGACGCCGATGTCTATTTTTATGATATCATCATCTTTGAACACGCGCGCATCATTGGGAAATGCCGTATCATGGGCTGCAATGCTGTTTATTGATATGTTTGTCGGGAACGCTATCTGCCCACCGTTCTCTATTATCTCTGATTCTATTTTTTGCGCAGCTTCAAGCATTGATGTCCCGGGTCGGACAATTTTTTTTGATAGTTCCACTGCCTTTTTCGCTATTTTTCCAGCTTCCATATATTTTTTGATTGTTTCTTCATCCATTTGAACACCTTCATATATTAAGCCTGAATCCTGTCATCTCAAGAGCCACCGCAAGTCCTGCAAGTTCTGATATGCTTTTTTTGCGCGCAAACGTAATTATTATTATATCATCTTTTTTTGGCTTAAATGACTCTTTAATTGATTGCGGAACTCTTATCTTCGCTCTGCCCGCGCCCACAAGCTCCAGATCCCTTTTTTGCACAAGAGTCACAAGCCCGTCCGCACCCATTTTTATTGCCCTGTCGCGCTCACATACACAGCTCCCCACCTTCCCGAAGCCGCCTTTTACAAGATGCGCAATGTTATTATCATGCAGCGTAAATGATTTGACATCAAGTTCCTTTGGATATGATACCCGGCTGTTTATTGTTTCTGTTATTTGTTTTCCCTTCCCGGTGAGCGCCTGCCCCAATGTTGTTGGTTTTGTTAGCTTTCTCAAGTTCAATGTTTTTAGCATTGTCCTTACTCTTGATTCGCTGATATCAAGCTCTCTTGTAAGCGCAATCCTCCCCCGTGACCTCTTGTGCAGGCACCTGAGAAGCCTGATTACATGAACCTCGCTGCACACGCCACATCTGTCTACTTCAGCCTCAATTTGTACCACCCTTTTTTATTGTCAGTTCACAGTGAATTTCATGATTTTTTATCGTATATTATCAGATATAAACTAGATCCAAGATAAAAAAGCTTAAAATTGGACAACATCATAGTGAATTTTATGATTTTCAGGGTTTTATTGCGCTTACCTGCCCCTCCCTTCTAATCTTTCCCTCGAAATCTTTATATACTATAGTGAGCATAAAATAACTTATTAGTTCAACGGTAAATAGTTTATTAACTAAAGAGAGGGATGTATATGATGATGATAAACAGAAAAGGTATGACAATGGCTCTGGGAGTCATAATCGCGATTGTTGTTTTGATTGTTGTCGCGCTGGCAGTCATCGCGATCACGACAGGGTCTATATCAAGGTTATTTGGTGCTACAGATCCTACAATAGATAGGAGTGGCAGTGATATTATAGGTTCCCAATCCTGTTCGAGTTGTGCTTATACTCATACTAAAGGAACTGCTTCTACGATGGATGATCGTGTCAGACCAACACCTTACTTCTGCGAAGATGAGACTGGTAACAAGAATTGTTGTGAAGATTTTGGACATAGTAAATGTATGCCTATCGCTGATTGTGGAAGTGTGAAAGATGCCCTCATAGCTACGCGATGTATACAAGCCAGAAATTAGGTCCATTGAGTTGAGTGAATCTTCAGAATAGAGTTCATATGTATATGGTTAGTTGAGGGTAGGTTTGCTACGCATAACTTTTGGGCCTGCTTTCCCAATTAACCTTATAGATTAACGCCTGTTTGTTTATTGGCTAAATTGGTCATTGTGGTAACGGGATTGGCTATACTTATGGATATCTAATTGAAGTAATTCTCTTGATATATTTCTACTCCATTGAGAATCATTCTTACATTCATCTCCTTAAGAATTGCGAAAGCACAGTAAAGTACCCGGAAGCAGGTATAGAACAGCAAAGAGAATTTGCAAAGGAATTCTTCGAGGAAATTGATTCAACTTTCGCACTCGTGCTTTTCCATGATAGAATCTCTATTGCGCGGAGAACACTCAACAGAGAAGTTATATATTCTATTTTGTTTTAATCGGCGTCCGTGATGCTAAAATACAGTATCCCGACAGGTATTAGAATGAGTGATATTAATGATATTGGGTCTATCAGTATGGTTAATGTTAAAATTAATGAAGAATACATATATGACCTTACAAGAAGTGCAAGACCAGATATTATTCCTATCATTTTTGGCAGGTTTAGTAATAATGATACCCCCCCCGCCAGATAGGCCAGATTTAGTAGGCCTGCAATGTTTAGAAAACCGGCAATTCCAAGGGTACCTTGTAAATATGTCATATATACAAAAAAGAGAATTGATACAACACCTACAATCTTTTTAAGCATGTTTTATTTTTAGCAAAGGAACTATATAAAATTATTTAAACTACGGTTGCTAATATCTATCCATGCGCAAAGGAATGACAATGTCTCTTAATGTGATTATTACCATTGTTGTTTTGTTAGTCGTAGCATCGGCTGTTCTTGTAATTGTTGGTAGTAGTACAGGGATATTTGGTGCTAATTCAGAAAATTCTATTACGGATAGTTCTGAGAGTATTCTGTGCCAGACACAACTTGCAGCCGCCTGTGCCAATATTGCATCAGGTGATACTTGCGCTCCAGCTACAGCCTGTGAGAGTTGTCCGGCCAGTACCCCATGCCCATAACCCTCCAAAAATTCTCTTTTAAGCTTCAGCGCACATACACTAACCATGCCCACAGCCAGAAGACACTTCTACGACAAGCTGAGCAGATACTACTGGCTCATCAGGCTGCTCGACGACCGTTACAAAAAGACCGCGCTCGACGCCATTAAACTGCGCCCAAAAGAGAGATTCCTCGATATAGGCTGCGCAGACGGTTCTGTCCTGCGCCAGGCAAAAGAGCGCTGCTCTGGTGCAGTGCTCTATGGCGTTGATATCTCCACCATGATGGCAGCAAGCGCAAAAGCCTCAAAAGCAAAAGTATCCATCGGCAGTTGCCTCTACCTGCCCTGCAAAAACAACTCATTCAATATCCTCTTCTCAGGCTTCGTCCTCGACATCTTTGACGAAAAAGAGCAGCAAAAAGCTCTAATTGAGATGAGCCGGGTGCTTGCTCCGGGGGGCACCCTTGTCCTCATAAACAACTCGCACGGGAAAGGCATCTTTACCCTCATCGTCAGGTTTTACATTCTCCTCACACACCTTTTCCCAAACCTGCTCCTGAACAAGCCAATAGACACATGTTCACTCATTGAAAAGTCACCGGGCTTCAGGGTCAACAAAAAAATATCCCTTTGGTTCACAGACATTGTCGTATGCAAAAAGGCACCTAAAACACCCGTACAGAATAAAATACCCTCAAAACATCAAAAACCCGCGCAAACCCCGAAGACACTAAAAGCAGATACAAAAAAACAGCACCGATAACCACAGGCGCAACCATAGAAACAACACCCTGCAAACGGCTCACTTTGTGCACCTCCACAAACCCAAAAGACGCAATATACAAAGCATGAAACGGCAGCAAAACCAAAAGAGGCGCAATCCACGCATAAAGCAGGACAGCCGTACAATACGCAACAACAGAAAACGTCTCATCAAAACTCTTCTTCGCACCAAAAACCTTCAAAAACACATGAAACGAAATCGAAAAAACAAACAGCTCCGCAACCCCTGCAACCGTCAGCCCGACAGCCAGGATCACACTGACAAAAAGCGTCTTCTTATCAGGGCCAAGCACAAGAAGAAAAAGCCCGATAACCACTGAAAATACCGCAATATTCTTTAACGCAAACCTGAAAGAAGCATCATACATCTCCTTTTTGGAAACCCTCCTGAAAAATTGCGAAGGATGCACAAGCACCTCAAGCGAATCCCTGAAATGTTCCAAAAATATTAATTTCACCCTTTATCCTTGCGGGCATCTGCGCTCTCGACAATAATCTCATTATCCTTCAGTTCATCAATCTCACCCTCGATACGGCGAAACCTGTCAAGCTCAGAATCATGCGCAATAACAACCTCCTTAAACTCAGGCTCCGCAATTTTCTTGAGAATATTCATAATCGTATCAAGCACCTCGCGGTTCTCAATAGCAAGGCGCCCAAGAAGCCTGAGGTCAGCAACTGCCTGCTCAAGGTTCGAAAGCCTCTGCTCAAACACCTTTGTCTTGCCCTTGAAAGAACCCTTCATCTCCGTAAGGTCATCATCAAGAACATTCAGCGCCTGGTAAACACCCGCCTTTTCCCCATCAGCACCAGTCTGCTGCAGAACAACCTTCCTGATCTCCTCCCTGACATCTGCCAGCTGGTGCTTCAGGACCTCTATTTCATGGAGTTTCGCATCCATTTCCTTCTTAGCCTTATCATCGCCAAATAAACCCATACATTTCTATTGCACACATGGATATAAATAAATTTATGGTGTTTCAATAATTCCGTGTAATATTTTGCGCAAAACGTGATAAAAATGCCGCCCACAAACAGCCTCCAATCCTACTTCAGCTCCATTGAAAAAGAAGTCACAAGAGCCTACGACATAGCAGGCGCCGCAAGATCCAGAGGCAAAGACCCCGAACCGGAAGTAAACATCCCGATAGCCCACGACCTCGCCGCAAGAGTAGAAGCCCTCGTCGGCACCATGATACCTGAACTCATGGGCTCTGGCCTGGCAGACAGCATACGAAAACTCGAGAAACAATACGGCAAAAACGACGAACGCGTAGCCCTGCTTGTAGGAAGAGACATAGCTCTCGGCAAAATCACTAAATTCACAGAAAAAATCAAATCAATCGAAACCGGCCTGAGAGTCGCCATCGCCTACCTCACGCTTGGCATAGTCACAGCCCCTCTTGAAGGCCTCTCGGAAGTCCGCCTCAAAAAAAACGACGACGGCACAGAATACCTCGCGATCTACTTTGCAGGCCCCATAAGATCCGCAGGTGGCACAGCATCAGCAATGGCAGTCCTCGCAGCAGACTTTATCCGCATCCACTGCGGAATCGCCCCCTACATCCCGAAAGGAGTCGAACTCAAAAGATACTCAACAGAAGTCGAAGACTACTACACCCGCGTCACCGCAAAGCAATACCACCCGACAAAAGAAGAGATCGAGTTCATAATATCCAACGTCCCTGTGGAAATCAACGGCGACCCCACAGAAAAGCTCGAAGTATCAAACTACAAGGACCTCGAACGCGTCGAAACCAACCAGATAAGAGGGGGAATGTGCCTGGTCCTGCTCGACGGTCTCCCTCTGAAAGCAGAAAAAATGCTCAAAAGAATCATGAAATACCCTGGAGACTACCAGCTAAACCACTGGCTCTGGCTAAAGAAATTCATAGCAATGAAAAAAAAGATTCATGCAGACACAACCAACAAAAGCAAAGAAGATGTAAAATACATCCCGAACACAAAATACGTTGACAAAGTGATCGCAGGAAGGCCGATATTCTCCTACCCTGCAGCAAAAGGTGGCTTCCGCTTAAGATACGGCCGCTCAAGAACAGGGGGTCTGGCATCAACCTCAGTCCATCCCCTCACAATGCACCTCATCCCGTTCCTCGCAGTCGGAACGCAGATAGCGATGGAATTGCCTGGAAAAGCAACAGTATGCACCCCCTGCGACACAATGGAAGGCCCTGTCGTGCAATTAAAAAACGGCGACATAATAGAAATACAAAGCAAAGAACAGATAGGCAAAATCAAGCCTGAAATCTCAGAAATACTGTCACTGGGCGACATATTGATACCATACGGTGAATTCGTAAGCAACGGCCACATACTCCTGCCCTCTCCCTACGTGGAAGAATGGTGGTCACAGGAAGTAAAAGAAGCCCT
>JAUVEK010000096.1 GCA_030594795.1 Candidatus Nanohalarchaeota archaeon
AAATACAGGAACGTATCATCAGTACAGGCATGCGACGCAGCAATAATAATATCAGGAAAAATAGGCACACTGAATGAATTCACAATAGCATACGACCTTGGAAAAACGATAGGAATACTTGAAGGCACAGGCGGCATAACACAGCACCTGAAACAACTCATAGCAGACCTTAACAAAAAAACAAATGCAAAAATAATATATTCAAAAGAACCAAAAGAACTCATAGCAAATATTCTGGAGGCGCTCGAATGACATTCACAGACCTTTTAATAAAAAAATCAGAAGAGACAAAGAGCATAGTCTGCGCAGGGCTTGACCCTGTCCTCGAGAAAATACCACTGAAAGGCGGAACAGAGCAAAAGCTCACAAAATTCTTCCTTGACATCCTCGACGCAGCAGTATCAGAAAATGCAGTTCCTGCGATAGTCAAGCCAAACATTGCATTCTATGAGCAATACGGCTTTGAAGGCTTAAGAGCCCTTAAAAAAATAATCCCTGCATACCAGAAAAAAGGCATACCTGTGATTCTTGATGCAAAGCGCGCAGATATCGGCAAAACATCTGCTGCTTATGCAAAAAACCTATTTGACTTCTTTTGCGCAGATGCAATCACAGTAGCCCCTTATATGGGCACAGATTCAGTATCCCCTTTTATAGAATACACTAAAAAAGACAAGGGAGTCTACGTCCTTGCAAGAACCTCAAACAAAGGGGCAGTTGATCTGCAGGACTTAAAAATTGATGGAGTGCCCCTATACATGAAAACAGCAGAAAAAATAACGCAATGGTCAGAGAATTCAGGCGTAGGCGCAGTAGTCGGCGCAACCTACCCCAAAGAACTTGAAGCCATCTCAAGGTTCTTTGTAGAATCAAAAAAAGAAATACCTTTGCTCATACCCGGCGTAGGCTCTCAGGGCGGCTCTGCGAGAGACGTGGTAGAAGCACTTAAAAACACCAAAAACCCATTATCAATTCACAGGATAAACTCATCTTCCGGAATAATATACGCATACCAAAAGCAGGATACTGATGATTATGCCGGCGCAGCAGCAAAAGCAATAAAACAGCTAAACAAAGAAATCAACTTCAAAAACTAAGCAATTAGTAAGAATACAACTAAAACATAATCCCGCGAGGTTAATCATACATGAATAAAAATAATCCAAACAGGTCAATATTATTAATTTTGATTTTTTCTTATCTAATTCTAATGTTTTTACCAATGTATTCACACACAGAAAGGATTTATGTTACATTAAAACCTTACGAATTTGATTTTTCAGATCCGTTAGTAAACGAAAGGGTATTTTATCTGTATAAACATGTAACTAAACAGACAACAGTTAAAACAAACGAAACACACACAATAACCAAAAATTACCCTATTGGAATCCTCATTATTACATTTTCAATATTTTTTCTCTTTCTAGGTCTAAAAGAACACAAGTATCTTTATCTAAGTGCCTTGAGTTTGATGTTCATACCGATATTTTATTTATTTTTTCACGGGGAAATTATATCCGAATCACTATCTATCCCTGCGTATTTCTCGAAAAGTTATGGAAAAAGTGGTTTACTAATTGGAAGCTATTTTTCAATACTACTTTCTGTTTTTGTTTTTATTTTAGCCTATAGAAACAGAAGAGAATCTTCAGGAAAGCACAAAAAATAAAGAGGTGATAAATTTATGTCTAATCAACGTGATATGATAGAAACTATCGATTCTTCGGGCATTAAAAAAACCAGCTTCCCATCAAAACATAAAACGTATATTTTTGCAGGGTACTTTCTAATAATAATCGCTATTTTTCTACCAGCCTTCAATTTTTATATATCTCATAGTATCTGGAATACTGTGTTATATTCATGGCCTTGCCTCATTATAATATTTATAGTTTTCCGTTGGCACAATACCAGATATATTATCACTCAAGATTCACTGATATGTAAAGGTATATTGCCTACAAAAAAAATTTCGTATAAAGAGATTCTTGAAGTGGAAAAGTACAACCTTCCCAAACGTAAGCTATCTGGATATGAATTTGACAGCACATCTGAAAAATACCGTCATCTTATGCCTAGTGGAGTCAAGTATCAACTTCAAACACTTGGCCGAATAGATCCTTCCTCGATCCCGACAAAAAATGGTAAAAGATATCGTTATTCTACAAGTGATAGAGGGCTTTTAATTACACTAAAGGACGGTAGTGCAGTATTTGTATCTCCCTCTAATCCAGAGACCTTTATTGCTGAAATAAACGATCGGTTGAGACAAAAAACTAATTAGCCAACTCGAAAAGTCAAGTTTTCATTCAAAACGACAAAAAAAGGCCAAAGACCATGACACCAAAAACCCATGCAACATTCCACGAAGAACAGCAGTTCCGACAAACTTGGGTATGGCTCTTCATCCTCCCGGGTTCCCTGATCGTATGGTATATCGCCATACAGGAACTGATTTTTAACAACACTGTCGGCAACAGCAACGCATCCGATACTATGATACTCATACTCTGGGTCATGTTCGGCATACTATTTCCCATATTCTTCTACAAGCTAAAGCTGATAACAGAAGTGCGCAATAACGGCCTCTACATCCGCTACTTCCCCGTCCATCTCACCTTCAAAAAAATACCGATAGATAAAGAAACAAAACATTGGGTGCGCAGCTACAAGCCCATAACAGAATACGGCGGCTGGGGCATAAAATGGGGCCCCGGCGGCAAAACATACAATGTGAGCGGAAACAAGGGAGTCCAGCTCGAATTCAAAAACAAAAAGCGCCTCCTGATCGGGTCGCAAAAGCCGGAGCAGCTGGAAAGCGCAATCGGACAGTATTTGAAAAAGCAACGATAGAAATAGAAATCTATCCAGAGGCTTAACCAATAGATTCTCATTTTGCTTCATAGCCCTGGTGCTGTTGCATATGTCACTATCACTCGGCTTACTGATACCATTTATCTGTTTTTAGCCAAAATGTTTAAAACAGTAGCTGTCGGCACAATTCACAATAGTTCTGCAACAGCACCCATAGCCATAGAAATACCCAAAAGTTTAAATAGTTTACTGTGAAGTAATAACTATGGAAATATATTCAGGAAGTAAAGAGTCTACAATTAGAGTAGCTGCTACTGAACGTCCTTTGTTTAATATTCTAAGAGAAGGTATCACAGAAAATTCATACACTGATCCAGACCAAACAGTATACGCATCCGGTGGAATAGGAAGATCATTTCCCTTAGCTCATGTATCTGGTTCAGAAGGGATACAAAAGCAACGAGAAGAGATAGATGAGATTTATAATGAACTATGTCAGCTTGATTTTGTTGATGTTGGAGAATACGCTGGTGCTGAAGAGCATAACCCTGATTTTATTGAGATGACGAAAGGAGAAATACAATTTTCTATGGGTCGCAAGGAGAGAACAGAAGAGTTACATTTTACAGGAGTCAAAAATAGAAAACAGGCGATTATAGTTACTGCTGCAACTTTAGGTATATATGGTCTATTAACGCCACAATATACAGAATGGGATGGTTTGATATCAGAATTAGATTATAGTATCAAGGCAGAAGGAACAGCGGAAGAACAAGCATTCGCTTCTGATCTTGATAGAAAATTAAGAGAAAAATATCAGTACTCACGCGAAACACAGTAGTTAATTGTCAAGAACCATCAGTTTCCGCGCACATTGACTACTCGAAGCATACAGGGTCTGTTAAATAAAGTTTCCAATCTCACGCATATTCATCCCATCTCACGGATTGTGTGTATATTTCCCGCTCTAACTCGACAGTCGACAAATATTCTCTGTAGCCATGGTGTGACATTAAGATTGAGTACAGAACAAAATTTAATTCTATCTTCCGCGCCCAAAAGACTTTCTCCCTTCCCTGCCAAAGTTCCTGGAACTCTTGGGACTTCCGGAACCTCTGGAGTCTCCGGGGCCCCTGGAGCGAAAAGGGCCGCCTCTCCTATAATTCGGTTTATCCATAACCTTAATCTTCACCCTCTCAACATGAGGCATCTCTTCTTTGTATGCCTTCAGTGAGCGGTCGCTCATGACTTTGGTGAAATTATCATAATCCCTGCTCGAAAGAATATTAATGGCCTTGCCTTCCTCGCCTGCTCTTGCAGTTCTGCCTATCCTGTGGATATACGACTTGCTGTCGCGCGGGATATCATAATTATATACATGCGAAACACCCTTGATATCAAGCCCTCTTGCAGCGACATCCGTGCACACAAGAACATAGACTCTCTTCTGCTCATTAAACTGCTTCATGACTCTCGTTCTCTTATCCTGTGAAAACCCGCCATGTATAGCAAGAGCATCTATCCCTGAGTACCTGAGATTGCCTGCAACAAAATCCGTGTTTCTTTGCGAATTGCAAAAAACCATGACCATCGCAGCCTTCTCCTCATTCAGGAGATGCACAAGCAGGGAAAACTTCATGTTGTCAGGAACATCATAATATACCTGCTCAAGCTTGCTGGAATCAACATAAGACTCCACTGAAATATTAACAGGGTTTCTCATGTACCTGTGGGCAAGACGGCCCACGTCCCCTGAAATCGTAGCTGAAAACAAAAGAGTCTGCCTGTCTCGCGGGCACTCATTGGTTATCTTCTCAACATCCCTGATGAATCCCATATCAAGCATCCTGTCAGCTTCGTCAAAAACAAGAATACTGACACGGCTGAGGTTGATGCTCCTTCTCCCGATATGGTCAAGAATCCTGCCGGGTGTACCGACAACAACGTCAGCACTCTTCAGTTCCCTGAACTGCGGGCCAATTGACACGCCGCCATAAACAGCAACAGTCTTTAGAGGCTTATGCTTCGAAAAACCCCTCAAAGATTCCGCAACCTGCAGAGCAAGCTCCCGGGTAGGTGTCAGCACCAGCGCTTGGATACCCTTGCCTCTGGAGCAATTCTGGATGATCCCGGATCCAAACACAAGCGTCTTTCCGGACCCTGTAGCAGAGCCGGCAACAACATCCTGTCCTTTAATGACAAGAGGAATAGCTTTCATCTGAATATCAGTGGGTTCAGTAAACCTCTCTTCTTCTATTGATTTTAATATAGGCTCAATAAGGCCTAATTTTCTAAAACTTTCCATAATCTATCACGATTCCTGTGATTAAGTAGAAACAGTTTAACCAAT
>JAUVEK010000118.1 GCA_030594795.1 Candidatus Nanohalarchaeota archaeon
GCCGACTGCTTTTGCGAGCACGTAGTCTGTGCCGTAGACATAAAGCGTGTCCATGGAGATGCCGATTATGTAGAGTGTGATCCGGTTGTCTTTCAGCAGTGAGAGCTTCTTTTCTTCTGAGCGTTCGTCCAGTTCTTCCAGATTGTGCGCAATGAGCATGTCTGCTTTGCTGTCGATTGCCGCTTGTATTGTATCTGTGGTTGCATTTGTGCACAAAGCAATCTTTTTGACATAGTCTTTCCCGCGCGTGATGATGCCCTTATTTTTTTTGCGCGGTGCGGTTTTGGTATCATAGAATCCATCGAGGAATTGCTTGAGGGTTGAGAGGCGCGGCATGATAGTATATTTGTCGGCGCAGTTAATATAATTTTAGTCATTGGATGTTTTTTGGGTAGGTATGAGTGAGTGCAATTGAAAGTTATGGGTTGAACCAAATCAGGTTATGATCTGTACTTTTTTGAGTCCTGTACTAACTTCTATTCTCCAAAATTGGTTGCCATGTTATTTCTATTCTATCCAAAATATCAACATCCCAATGTTTTCTTTTTAGAAATTTAATTCCTAATTGTTCTGTAAGATAGTCTCTTAACTTTTGTTTTGCTTCCATAAACATCTCCGGAACATAAATGCTACCCTCAAAAAGTGATGCATCTATGTCTTGTCTTTCAGTAGAAACTTCAATTTCGTCTGAAATTGATAATAAATCTTTCGGGGACATTAATCTTCCAAGAGTCAGCATATACATATCTTGTTCACTTTCAGATGTTGTGGGCATAAAAGGTCTAAGCTCGTCAAAATACTTTATTTCAGCATAATCTCGTGAGATTTTATGTTCTTTAGCAAGTTCTTTTAGCGCTGATTCATAAATATCTATTTCTCCTTTCTTTTCTTCAAAACGGTTTAGTAACATTTCGTCCTGTCTTTCAGTTGACACGACGGGACCGTAAGCAATGACAAGCGAACCTTTTTCAATATCCGTGGGTCTGTATTCGGCCCATCCTTTTATCTTCATTTCTTGAGTATATCTAGGTAATAATTGTGTAATGGATCCTGGTTTCTTTGAGTTTCGTTTACTTGTCATAATATCGCCAGTGGATTTATTGTGGCAAAGGTTTAAATAGTTTGTTATTAGTAAGTGATGCCATTTTTCTGGTTGTGGGAGGTATTTGTGCAGAATTCAGGAGCTTATGCCTTGTCTTTCAGGGTGTATGACTGTATGATGTATGTGCCGCTTGAGCCTGTCCAGTTTGCTTTTGCTTTTTCTACTGCTATTTCTTTTGAGAAGAGGGGGCAGTCGAGAACAAATGTCTCTGCTTCACCGCCTTCGAATGCCAGGTGGATTCTGCATTTTTCGTTGATGCTTTTGAGGTCTTGTATTGCTTTTTTGTCGATGATGCGCCCGAGCCATGTTTCGTCCAGGCCGTAGGCTGCGACTCCTGTTATCATGACTTTGAATCTGTTTTCTACCAACTCATTCAGGTATTTTTCCGGGTCTGTGTGCCACAGGGGTGAGATGCATTTCAGTTTGAGTTCTTTGCATATGTTTTCGATGCGTTGGCGCTGGTAGTTTGAGGCGATTGCGCCTGTGAGGATGCCGTCGATTTTGTCTTTGACTTCTTCAATCAAAGCTTTGAGGTCTGATAGTTCTTTTTCTTTTATGCCTTCTGTCTTTTTTGTGATTATGGGGATGCCCATCAGGCCTGCCTGTATTTTTGTCATAGCGGCGTTTGGGTGGTGGAACATGTAGCTGTCCTGCCTTTTTGGGAGCATGGAGAGTATGCATTCTATTGTGTGACCCTCTTTTTTTGCAAGGTGGATTGCATATATTGAGTCTTTCCCGCCGGATACAAGTGCTGCAAGTTTCATTATAATTTCACATGCTCGTCTTTTATGGTGTTTAGTATCATGCGCGTGTTGGTGCGCTCGATGAAGTCATATTTCTGTATCTTCTTTAAAAATGTATCCATTGCCCTGCGGTTTTTGAAGCGCCCGAGAACTGCTGCATCAAATTCACCTGTGCAGTCATATACTGCAAATATGTTCTTTGATTTTGCGAGCTTTTTTTCAAGCTCGAAGAGTTTGCCTTTTGAGATTTTTATGTCTATCAGCACATCGATATCATAGCCCAGGAGCTCGTAGTCGAGAAGGGCTGAATATTTTTTTATGCAGCCTTCTTTTTCAAGGCGCTTTATGCGGCTCATGGCTGTTGCTGCTGAGATGTTCGCTTTTTTTGCTATCTTTCTTAAGGACAGGCGGGAGTCGTCCAGAAGGATGTTTAGCAGATTCCTGTCGGTTTCGTCGATTTCCATTATATCACCATTTGTTTGAAATGTCAGCTGAATTAATGTTATTGTTAAACAAATATTTAAGTATTTTGGTGATTTCGGGGCATTTGTTTGGATAAATCGCAGGCACGTATATTAATTGTAAAATGCAGGTATAAAGTGTGAGGTGTTTTGTATGGATAAGAAAGACGTTGTTGAGAAAGCTAAAAAAGATAATGTGAAGTTTGTGCAGTTGATATTTACAGACATCCACGGGATGACCAAGTCAGTGACTATTCCTACTGAAAAGCTGAGCGAGTCTCTTGAGAAGGGTACGTGGTTTGACGGGTCTTCTATCGAGGGATTTACGAGAATATGCGAGAGTGATATGTATCTTATGCCTGACCCTGATACGTATGCTGTAATTCCATGGATGTCTGGGGAGTGTGTTTATGCGCGCATGATCTGCGATGTCTATATGCCGGACGGGAAGCCGTTTGAGGGGGACCCGCGCTATATACTCAAGAAAGTTATATCTGAGGCAAGGGAAATGGGGTTTGAGTATAATGTCGGGCCTGAGCTTGAGTTTTTCCTGCTTAAAAGAGGTGATGGGGGTGAGTTGACTACTTCGGCGCATGATAGCGCAGGGTATTTTGATTATGCGCCCCGCGACCTTGCATCTGATGTGAGGCGGGATATTGTGCTTGCGCTCGGGTCTTTTGGCATCGTGGCTGAGATGAGCCATCACGAGGTTGCGCCTGGCCAGCATGAGATTGATTTTAAGTATTCTGACGCATTGACGACTGCAGACAGTGCTGTGACTTTTAAGCATATTGTCAAGTCAGTTGCACATATTCACGGGCTTCATGCAACGTTTATGCCAAAGCCGATTTTCGGGGAGAACGGCTCCGGGATGCATGTGCACCAGAGCCTGTTTGGCGTGAAGTCAGGAAAGAATGCTTTTTTTGATGATAATGACAAGTATAAGCTGTCTTCTGCTGCAAAACATTTTATTGCGGGGCAGCTTGAGCATGTATCTGCCATGAGTGCGGTTTTGTCGCCGACTGTTAATTCTTACAAGCGGCTGGTCCCTGGTTATGAGGCGCCGGTCTATATTTGCTGGGGGCAGGTTAACAGGTCCGCGCTGATAAGGATACCGAGGTATTCGAAAGGCAGGGAGCAGTCAACTAGAGCAGAGCTTCGGTGCCCTGACCCGTCGTGCAACCCGTATCTTGCTTTTGCAGTCATGCTGAAAGCAGGGCTTGAGGGCATTAAAAGGAAGACAGAGCTTGTTTCTCCTGTTGAGGAGAATGTCTATGAGTTTGATGATGAAAAGAGGATGGATAGTAATATCGGTGTACTGCCCCAGACGCTGCTTGATGCGATTTTTGAGATGAAGAAGGATAAAATGGTTGCGGGTGTGCTTGGAAAACATCTGTATCCGATATATGTGCGCTCGAAACTGGCTGAGTGGGATGAATACAGAACGCAGGTTACAAAGTGGGA
>JAUVEK010000043.1 GCA_030594795.1 Candidatus Nanohalarchaeota archaeon
GCAATCGCTTTTGCCTGCATGGGCAAAAGATTGGGGTCTGTTTGCGCAATCCCGCCCATACTGCCCATAAAAACAAGAGTAACCAGAATAGCGACAATTATAACTACAATTATAATCATAATAACAACCGGCAGCAGCACAGCAATGGCGCTTCGCAAAAAGCTAATCTCATGGACCTCTTTTAGAGCAGCAATCATGACATAAAGCACATAGAGAGAAATAATGAATCCAATAGCTTTTGCAGCCAGATTATTAACATTGGAAACTGCCACAAGTATATTAAATACAGAAAGATACGCAAACACCCGAAACGTAGCCTCGTAACTCTTTTTCGCGCCAACAAGCTTCAGAAACAGATGATTTATTCCTGAAAACAAAAAAAGGCCGATGCTCCCCACAACCAGTGCCACAGGCATCATTATCAGTGAGAACATCCATATCTCAATCCCGAAATACTGGAGCGCATGCTGGAACTTCATGTCCGGAATAGCAATCATGAACCCCCACGATAATACAAACGCGAGAAACATATTAAGGATTGCGAACCGAAACGGCTCCCCAAAACCGCCAGTAGTCTGCATCTTTCTGAAAAACTCCTTCGGCTGCGTCACTATCGCTTTAGCCTGCCTGTACCAGCTGTCTATGAATTCCACATTATCACAGCATATTTCTGGCTATCTGTGTTTATATAATTTTCATACTTCCAACTCACAAAAACAGTAACTATTAAAACATTATCCTTTTCTATATAATTGGGCGATGATTATGCCGTCCCAATATGAAGTACCTGATGATTATTGGAGTAGCTGATGAGCCCATTCATTCACAACACTTCTTTCTCAACATCAAACGAATCAAACGTCGGCATAACCTTCACAACAGCGCACCTATACCCGAACCTCTTAGCTTTCCGCGCATTCTTAATGGACATCTCGACTCTATTCATCTCCCTGTTAATAATAAACTCACTCTTGGTGAGCTTCAGTTTCGAAACAATCTCCTCACAATCTCCCTCGACAACCCCTTTCTCAATCAGGCAATGGTCAACAATCCTCTCAAATGGTCTCAGGATACTTTTCGCGCGAAGCCGCAGCCGATTCTGGTACTGGTAGATATTCTTCACGCTTGACGTGCAGACATGAACACTCAAATTCTTAGTACGCCTCCGCGCAAACTCAAGCAGCCGGAGCCCCGCATCCCGGCTCCCTTTCACAGTATTAAACACATCCTCATTACTCAAAAGCCCCCTTTTCGTCATCTGTGAAAAATTCAGCTCAGACATCTCAAGCTCATTCAGGTTCAAAAACTTTGCCCCGACCTTCTCAAGATACAAGATAAGCTCCCTCAACTCCTTCTCTTTCCCCGGCACAACCGGCACCTCCGCCCCGGCATCAAACCGATACCCCAAACACTTATCAATCAAAGGCAAATCCCCTCGAAGATGCAGCCGGATCTCGTCAAGCCCTGCATCCTCAAGTTCTTTTAGCATTTTATCAGTAAGTATGTCCCCTGATGTATAGAGGTGAATATGGAACTCGCGCCCGAACTCCCTTTTCAGCATCCGGATATACTCAACCGTCCTCTCAAAACGAGCCAGCGGCTCCCCACCGGTAACCCCGGCGCCAAGAGAGCAGCACAACTGCGCCTCACGCACAACATCATCTTTAGAGGAAACTGGCACCTCATTAGCCCATGTCTTATCCACATTCTTGCGCTTTTGTGAAAGGGGGCAGTAGTAGCATGAGTGTTTGCATATTCCTGTAGTGAAAAGGACGAGTTTCCTGCCTCTCATGCACTGCACACAGCCTCTCGGGAGTGTGCCAATGTACTTCGACTGTGCATAACTTGTTTTTATGGGGCGCATAAAGAAAAATATCCCCCCACTTTCATAAATCTTTGGCTGATTTTAGTAGCGTAAAACAAAAACAATGCTATAGAAATTTGTCACCGAACGTGACTTTCTTCTTATATTCCCGCTCCCTGACGTTCACCAAAGCGGCGAGCGAACAGAGCGAGCGAAGAATAGCAGGCGGGCGTCGTCGTCGTGAATAGCTACTCAATGAATATCGCACGTGACGGCACAATTGTACGTGGCACTCTGTTTTCAATCCATGTCTGAGTTATGAGTTCGACACCGTCATATCCATTCTCTTCTACAACATCTAATGCCTTTGTTCCGTAATCTGTCAGATAGTCAATACCTTGAAGCGTGTATTTTTGGCCGCCAATATCTATTTCAGAAGTGCCATGGACACCAAAGTCCTGTGCACCTGTTGTTTGACCTCTGCCGCCAACATTTGTTATTTCTTTCTTCGTTTCATCCCATAGTGATTTGCCCAAATATATTAATCCCGGGTCAAATCCTGAACCATACGGTGCTGGTTGGCTGAAAAGTGCGATTTCGGTCTGCCCTTCTTTTCCGCCTCGTGTAGATACATCAACAAGCTTCCAATTGAGCGGTTTTACACCATGCGCCTTTGATTTCTCAGTTTTGCCGATTTGCTGCACTTCATAAATGCTCATATCAAGATAATCTGATAGATCGTGATTGTGGGCTTTTTTGAAATTTTCTTCGCCTGAATAAATGATTGATTGTTTCACAGCATCCACATAATCAAAGACTACAGGAAGTGTTTTGCCTGAATCCATTGCATTCACAAGTTCTGCTAACGTCAGTTTTTTTGCACTCCCAAACTGCCTGTACATTGACGGTGCATTCGAGATTCCACCATGATTCATAATATTTTTTTCTTTTAACTCCTTCATTACGTTTGCTCTTGAAGATGTGATGTCAATATCTTCTGTTGTGCCATCAGCGTATTTAAACACGCAACTGTCCCATGCGGATTTCTCGCCAGTTGCCTGAACACGTGGGCTGTTGATCTCCAAGACATCTTCTTCGCCAAAAAAGCGACTATATATGCTGTTATTTGTCATTTTTCTCACCCATAATTGTTATGAACATTATTGATCCGTAGTAACTTTTTAAACCTTTCGGTGCTGTTCTAATATAGGCTAGAAAAGGCATAGATCCATACAATCCTGAAGTTTATGCAATCATGGTTGTCGGCGGCAGAGGCGGCTCTTCAGCATTAGGGGCTATGATTGTAGACAATGACCCAAAATTAGAAGAGATCTCTGGTGGGAGCGATTTTATGAAACAATGGTATAACGAAATCGATGGCAGACCAGATAAGTCTCGCGGAATCATGTTTGGACTAGACGATTGGTTACAGGATGGGCAACCAGTAAAAGTAGGAAGCATACAGAAGCGAGTCTACACTAGATAAACAACACATCAGCCACAAACTACAGGATATTATGGCAAAAATGGCAGAGCATGTCATTTTACTATGCGCATCAAAAGTAAAAAATTCATAGCTCTCTCATTTCCCTCTGTTAATGTTGATGAACTTGGCAGAGCATCATACATAATTATTTGATTTTATCTCTGCTTTTAATCGTTCACCAGTCTCTCTATCGAACTCTTATGTTCCCTGATACAGAAATTAATAAACTCACCCATACTTTCCCTGCGCGCAGACTCAAGATGCGCAAAATACTCATTTCTCTTATGCGGGTCAAAAGCAAACAAAGGCAAACCCGCCTTCAGAAGAATCCACGAATGAAGCAAACGCCCCATTCTTCCGTTTCCATCAGCAAATGGATGGATGCTCACAAAAATAAAATGAACAATGGATGCAAGAACCAGCGGATTAATCTTTTTCCCACTGAAATTCACAAGCGCAGCAATAGCGAACTCAATCTCTTCACTCGACGACGGCAGCTTCGTTTCAAACCCAACGATTCTCTTGGAGCCATAATAGAATTCTCCTGGTTTATCAAGGATATTATTCATCATAATTCCATGCAGGCGCTTTATCTTGGGAACACAAATATCCTCTTCGCATATTGAAAAAAGCTCACCTATAGCCTTTATTGCATTCAGAATTTCCGTAACTTCTCTTGGAGTAAGCCCGACCGGGTAATCTCCAAAAACCCGTGCAACATCATCTTGTGTTGCAGTATTGCCCTCAGTCACAGTAGTTGAATAGACATGCAGCATAATGCTTGCATTTACAAGTTTCTTTGAATGAATTTTCAGGGGACTCAGAACATTAACCTGCTTTTCAAATCCGCACATTTTCAAATCCAGGTAATTCACATAGAAAAATGTAGAGTCATTCAGGTTCGCATCCAATAAAAGCGGTTTCTTCTTCAGCACACGCACAAATCTGTTTGCAGTAAGCACGCGCACATACTTAACAACAGTCGGTTTTGAGAATCCTGTTTTTTTGATAATATCCTTAAATTGCATGGCATTGTTCTCAAACAACTCCTTAAAAACACGAATTGCCTTTTCATCAAGCAATTCATTGTAATCGATTCCTTTCATTCGCGCCCAGTATAGAAAAGCAAGGCAATCCATTACTTTCCTGTTCTCCCTGTTTATTGCCATATCAACAATATACTCTTCAGCTTTCAGCACCCGCAGTATATCAGAAACAGTTCTTTTTGAAACATTCTCAAAAAAAATATTTCTCCTGAGATAGCGTATCAGCTGTTTTTTTCCTACATTCCCAGATTCCTTCTTCATCTGCGACAGGTAAAAAAGCACATCATATTTTGATAATGTTTTCATATGGTAAAATATTTACGTATAAAACCTTATAAATATTGTGTTTTTTACGTGTTTTTTTTACTATGCGCATCAAAAGTAAAAATTTCACGTATTTTTAGCCCTCTATTGGGTTGATATTGATGAAATTACTAGAATGATGTAAGTGATTATTTGATTCTATCCCATTTATTATCATATTTTCCAGAATTTTCGTTAAGATCACGTTCTAACTCAGACTTTTCGTTAGGGTCGCATGCCAACGCATCATTATATTTTCCTGAACCGTCATAGAATGTTATGTAATATTTGTGTTCAAACATTCCTCCATTTCTCGGTTCTAATTTAGACATTTCATCATATGTAAAAACAAAGCAATGCTTCACGTCTCTATTCTCATCACAAGCCACAAGAACATAGTAATCATATCCTTTATTCTTAATCTGCTCTCCATCTCCAAGTCCCCAACTCCAGAATCTTCCTTCTTCTTCACGAAAACTAGCCCACCTTACATTAACTCCTTTATCAATTTCTTTGAGATAAATATCTGCATTTTTGTTTTCTCTTTCATCACCAATTTGAGGTTTATATTTTTGCAATTTCTCTTTCACAAATTCTTTAGCCCAATTGTCGTTCATAACATCACCCCCTGTCTATTGAATTTGGATCTATTTATTTGTCAACTCTTACTGTTTAAGAGTTCACGCCAGAAATTCCCTAAGTAAGTTGCGTAGTAGCTGGCTGTGCCTTTAGGTATGGATAGATGTCAATTTGTTGAGACATTATAGGCATCATTTCGAAAATTATCCCCTCAAAACCAACATATTTATACTTCCCAAAACAACTCTAAAGGTAAATACTTGTCTAAACATGAAAATCACAGGTCATATCATGCTCGAATACATAATATTTGCAATAAGCCTTGCGGTGCTGATTTACAGCGCAAAACTAATCACAGACAGCGCATCCCACTTTGCGCGCGTACTCGGCGCATCAGAATTCTTCATAGGCGCCACAGTCGTAGCATTCGGAACCTCGCTTCCCGAACTTTCATCATCAATAGAGGCAATGCACTCAGGTCTTTCAGAAATAGTAGTCGGAAACGTCATCGGATCAAACGTTGCAAACATAGCACTGATACTTGGAATTGCAAGCATATTTTTTATCATAAAAACAGAACGCAACATTCTAAAAAAAGACCTTCCGTTTCTCATTCTCTCGGCAATTGTGATATTAATAGTATTGCTTGATTTCAAGGTGATATTCATCGAGGGAATTGCTCTTCTGGCATTATATCTTGGCTTTCTTGCAAATTCATTCATGACCCACAAAGAGCATGGAAAGCACCTGAAAGCGAGATTAAGATATTCCATGATCGCTTACTTTATTCTGGGCATTCTTGGCGTAATCTACGGCGCCAGATACCTTATAATTTCTTCAGTTGACATAATGTCCAATCTTGGCATAAGCGAGGCAATTATGGGCTTTGTCCTGATTGCAATCGGCACATCACTGCCTGAACTTGCAACATCAGTAGTCGCCGCGAAACAGGGAAAAGTGGACATGATATTTGGCAACATCATCGGCTCAAACGTATTTAATTCACTTATAGTGCTTGGCGCAAGCGCCTTCATTGGTAATGTTTCAGCAGCCGGTCCCTTTATTACAGTAGCAGTACCTGCAATGGTCCTTTTGACATTTCTCTTGGCATTCATTGTGCATGACAAAAAGATCACAAAAACCGAAGGCGCAACCCTCCTGCTCATATACATAATAATTATTGCAGTAATCCTGTAGAAAATATAATAAAAAAACGAAACTTGGGCCCGGACAGGTCAGAAACCAAACATCTTCTTATCGGAATTGCTCCGCAAACATTGTTTTGCCCACCCGGGACATCTGGAACCAGCTACTCAAAAGGGGTCTGAATCGCTCTTCATCCCCCGATAAACCAAGTTTCTTTGGTCTATTGTTTTCATCATGGTACCTATTGACTATTATGATTCGGTATTATATAAATACTTTTTGCACGATTGAGCGCGATTTTTCGCATTAAATCATATTTTTCAACACAATATCATATAACTAATGCAAAATTCACAGGAAATTATTTAAGTCTGATATAACAAACAAGTAATATAGAATAGCAGGCTCATATATACAGGTGACATTATGCCCATGAAAAAAAGAGAAATGCAGGTCTTTTTCGAGCTCCTCAAAGACGGGAGGATGCCTGACAAGCACATAGCCCAAAAAATCAGGACCACCCAGCCAACAGTCACAAGGATAAGGCAGAAACTTGAGCGAGAAGGCTACATCAAAAAATACGGCGCCATAGTAGACTTCAAAAAAGTCGGCATCAGCATGCTCGTCGTAACAATGTTCAAATGGGCAGACTACACAATTGAAAAAAAGCAGGACGAAGCCCGCAAAGACATACTTCATATGCCGGAGTTGCTCTCCCTTTGCAGGGGCGAAGGCATGAGAGGCAAGACAAACATAATAATATCTGCCCACAAGAACTTCAAATCCTACGAGGATTTTGTAAGAGCCTTAAGAAAAAGATGGGGAAACTATGTCACAGATATCGAATCATTCATCTCCTCAGTTGACGGCATCACAAAAATATTCGACCCGTCAGAATGCATTATAGACATACTCTCAAAACACGAAACAGGCGTCAGAACAATCTGATAGTGTTAACAACCGCTCTATTTGACCGGCGGTTGTCGACACGCAAAGATTCCGCATGCTACTCAATAGAATAGCGGAATCTTTAGCGTTTCAACGGAGAACGCAACATGATACTCATCTGCCCAAACTGCCGCACACCGTGCGAAATAAAAAGAGGACAAAGGCAGGCAGCATGCCCGAAATGCGGTCATGTCTGCAAACTCACAGATTCATCCCTCACTGACTCAAGAGAATTCATAAACTAGACACTCTTTGCGCAAACTCATCAATCTTCTTCTCATTATTCCTGAACTTCTCATTCGAAATATCGCACAAAAACTCAATATAGTCATCATCAATCATAACTCTCCCATCCTTACCAAGAGGCGCACAAAGCGCATCCACTCCCATAATCTCCACAATGATGCGCGGCTTGATTTGGTACATCCCCGACCTCTTCAACCCGGTCCTCTGGCATATCTTAAGCAGCCTGCTGGCAGAATCCATATCCCTGCATCCTACATGAAGGATCACAGGATCAAGCCTGAAAAAAAGAATGTTTCTCTTATATTTATTTATCGCAGCATCCACATCACGGAAAGTAACCTCCCTGTGCCACTTCCCGAGAAATTTATATTCCCTCTTCTTATTATCGACACTGGACTCGGCAACAACAATTCTCCCGTAGCATGATGATGTAGTATAATAATCAGAAAGAGCATTAATTTTTTCAAGCAAAAAGACAATCTTCTCATCCACTGTTTTTTCACGTGCAGCGTCCTCAATGCTCAAAAGAGCAGCATCCTTATAATCCTCAAACTTCATGCTCAATATACTGCCTGGTTATTTTAAGAAATTATCCTCTACAGGTCCTGCGACATCGCCTTCAACTTCTCGATGTTGCCTCTGACCTCAGCGATATCATCATCACGCGCACCCCTGTCAATGCTTTGCATTGACTTGCTATCTACATCTTTTCTGATATCTTCTCTCAGACTATTAACAGCCAGGCTAATCTGTTCCATAGAACTCTGCATGGCAGGAATCTGTCTGATATCTCTTTTAAGCTTTGCCATCTCATCTTTTAATTCATCCTGCTTTTTCTCAAACTCTGCAACATGATTCTGTTTTCTTGCTTTAGACAGATAATACATACGGCTCCTCACGCTTTCCAAAGCTTCTTGCGATACCATCTTCCCTTTCATACTCTCAAGTTCTTTCAGGGCATTGCTCTCACTCTCTTTCAAAGCATCCATTTGTTTTTTCAATTCCGAGACAGTCCTGCCGAGGCCAGATAATTTTGGAGAATCAATCCTGGACTTTATATTTTGCGGGTCAACAGCACCCCTGAATTTATTCAGTAGTGAGGGATGGCTCTTTTCCCGATCTGCTTTTAAAAGCGAATCCATCTGCTTTTCAAGGATCTCTATCCTTTCTTTAGTATATTTAAATCCTGTGAGAATAGAGTCCATATATCCAGAATCTTTCAGTATCTGGTTTCTTGAATCATCAAGTGATTTCTCTATTTTGTCAAGCAGCCTTATCTTTTCCTCAACCTCTTTTCTTACTTCAATAAACTGTCCGTAATCCATAAACTTCTCTGATTTCAGGACAAATTCGTCGAATTTAGCATGCATCTCCCTTGTATGCTCTTCAAGTTCACTCAATCGCACAGACAGGCTGTTGATGTCAGGTGACATCACTTTTTTTCTTCCTGTTTTTAATGCATCTAGTTTCGATATGCCTATCTTGGAATCTGGTCCGGGCATATCAGGATGGAGAGATGCTTTGTCCGGCTTGGCTAGGTTTTTGTTACTGAACCCATGAGGAGCAACCAACGGATTTGAAGTTCCCGGACATCTGCCAATCAGTTTCGAGAATTTATCTCTCAGCAGGGTCACAGGGCTTCGTGCCTTTACAGGTGCCTCATTTTTTTTGGAGATGGCGAAAGATGAAACTGTTGCCATTTTCTCTAAATTGGAAGAACTATTAAGAATCCCGGGATTCCCTTTCTCTTTCAAACTGCCAGAACTTTTGTCTTTTTTATTCATCATTCTCACATACAATCAATTTGTTGGCGCTCATCCTATCACAATTCTCGCATCCCCTGCAACAGCCTCTCTTTCATTCACAAACAGGGGGTTGATATCAAGCTCGGTTATCCCTTTTTCCTTGTCTATCATGTTCGAGACTTTCACAAGCGCATCGCAAAGAGCATCAGTATTCACAGCCTTCTGTCCGCGCACAGCGCCGAGTATATCATGCGCCTTTATCTCCTGTATCATCTTCTTTGCGTCATGCCTGGTTATCGGTATAATCCTGAACGACACATCATGCAGGAGCTCAACAAAAATCCCCCCGATCCCGAACATCAGCACAGGCCCGAACTGCGGGTCCCGC
>JAUVEK010000153.1 GCA_030594795.1 Candidatus Nanohalarchaeota archaeon
CTGAAACATCCACACATACCTCTTTGCAGACCGGTGCACATAAAGCTCGAATTTGTTGATGAGTTTCAATTCAGGTGGATGCCACAATTTGGGCACATCGCATGCAATAACTGCAAATTTCTTTTTCTTTAGTATCTTTGGTAAAACTTTCATAAACCCGCGCATAAGCTCCTCCTTGCCATACTTCATAACCGTACTTTTCCCCCACGGCAAATCACATACAACACCGTCAAACTTCCTCTTTAAGCAGCCGCAATCAAGCGCATCCATCACCACAACCTCGCACCTTTCGACCCCGTAATGCGAAAGATTCTTCAATGCGCCTTCAATGTGCTTTTTCGATATGTCGCAGCCGAAAACATCCATCCCCATAAGCCCTGCTTCAATCAAAAACGCGCCGGAGCCGCAGAAAGGGTCTGCTACTACAGCGCCTTCAGAGCAGTGAAGAAGATTGACAAAAGATCTTGCATATATCGCATTAATAGTTCCTGCCGCAAAATACGGCCTGAACTTCGCATCGCGCGCCTGAAGCGCTTTCTTGTCAATGGTGCAAACAACCTTTCCGAAATAGGACTTGTCTTTAGCCACATAAATTCTGACAACACATCTGCTTGAAAAGTCGATCCTGATGCTGTTGTCGCATAATATTTTGCCGACTTTTTTCTCAATGGCAGACACACTTAAGGATATGTTCCTGCCAACCTTCCTGCCCCTGACCTTTACTTTTCCATCAAGTTTTGCAGTGTCTACATCATCAGGGCGATTCCCGAAAAACATGCACACTTCATGCACAAGAGCAAGACCGGAAAAATCAATCCCGTCATCTGCCTCAAAAACAATGACCCTGTCCGCTCTATCATGTACTTTGAAGCCTGAGCCGCGCGCATCAACATACGCGCCAAGTTCAGCGAGGGAAAGTTCGACGCATTCACCTGAGAGAATTGCAACATATTTCATAAACTGTTTATAGAGAGCATCATTTATTTAATGTTCTCCCTTTCTGCGCCGCGCCAGAACTCATCGCACTTTATCTTCAGAATATGGGTGCCTGCAAGAACTTTAAACCCCTTGCAGATCATCTTTGCAAGATTCATAGGCACACCCTTATCTGCAAGCGCATTCATGGACCCCCCGAAAAACATCCTGATGGCCTCATCAATAATACAGCAGTCTCTCTTAACCTCAGCAATGTACCTGTCATCCTCAAGCCACACTTTCTTATGCGTCTTAATAAACCCGTCCTGGTGCTTAAGCGGATTAAACACAGACGGTCCCTTCACAACCTTGTGCTTCATGACCATCGTATTCATCACCTTGAAACCAATGCCGCATTCCTCATCTGCAAATATCCATGAGTCAACAACACCAAAATCATGGCGCTTCAGGTAACTCTCAAAATTCGAAGCAAGCTTTCTCAGCTGCGGGTACAGCACATCCTCAATAACATCCGGCCTTTCAAAGAGAACAGCATATATCTTAATCCCGCTCTCATCAGAGGACTTAACAACCTGTCCTGTATCAATATGCCTTTTCCTTGGAAAAAAATACTTCTGCTGCGGCTTCTGCTCAAACTTCCTTGCATGTATCATAAATTGCGCAAGCTTTTCCACTGAAAGCACAGCAGCAACATTCCTTTTTTTGTCAACAGGGTCAACGACTATCAGCGGCTGATCCCGAAACATCCTTCTGACTTTTTTATAATCAGTCTGGGAATAAAGGCCTTCAACATCAAAAATCTGCTGCTCCCTCCACTTCTGTGCTTCAGAAATAACCTTCCTGAAGGTACCGTAATGGATAATCAGAAGCTCGCACAAATACCCTGAAAACCCCTCTGTCTTAAGGTCTGAGCCGTAGCATCCGATGCCCTTGAGGAACCTCTTGAATATCCTGACCTCGTCATGGTTCTTAAGATTGGAAAGAACATACTCAGTATGAAACGGGGTCCTGTCAACAGCACTTTTGAGGTTTTTCGTGCTTTTGATACTATATGCAGGCACAACCTCAACCTCATACCCCTCAATCACACCCTTAGTATAAGGATGCTCAGCATACGAAACCACATAATCCCTGCATCCGAACCTCTCAAAAACCGCTTTTCCTATCTCAAGCCCTTTCTTCTCAAGCTCATTGCGCGAAAAAGAAACAGGAAAAAACACAAAAATATCAAGATCCTTGTCACCCGAAAGAAAAGTATCCTTGGCAACAGACCCCATAAGCTTGGCAGAAAGCCCATACTCTTCCTTGATAAACGAGGATATTCTGCCAAACAGCTCAAAAGATGCGCGCACTTCAGCCCTGCCCGGCTTAACCTTCGCAATAACTTCGCCAAAAACAACTTTCATGCAGAATATATGGTTGTCTATTATATATAAATTATATAGTCAAGGCACGAATAAATTGAGGATTGTGCCTTGCCATACAGATTAAGGCAAATTGGTTTTTTGTTGAAGTTTGCTCATTCATTTCTTGCCTTAACTATAGAAAAAAACCCTAAATCTTCTGGATCATCCTGATTTCAACGGTCCTAATAGGATAAATCTTCTTCACATTACCCGCAATCGTCTTCTGGAGCTTTGAACAATTAATATCATTAACAACCTGTTCTGTTGTTCTT
>JAUVEK010000089.1 GCA_030594795.1 Candidatus Nanohalarchaeota archaeon
AGAGCTTCGCGACAGCGGCATCATCACAGAAGAGACAAAGATCCGCTACTACACACTCTATGACAATGCAGAAAAATTCGCGGACATCTCAGAAGCTCTTCTAAAATACCGTCTCTGGAACAGGTTAGACAATGACTTCAACGACACAAGCGACCCGGAAAAGGAATTCTGTGACTATAGCCGGTGTCCGCCGGACTGCAGCGACTGCCCGGAGGATACTGTTCAAGCATATCATACAAATCACTTTACGCATGCGATAAAAACAGAACTGGAAGAAATAGCATCTGAACTTAACACCGCTACAGATACTCAGGCATTAGAATGGGAACTAAAATTAGCAGAATTGGATGGATGTACAGATATGATTAACAAGGACATATTAGCCTGTTCAGGAGTAGAGTCCTGCAGCGGCCATAACATCGAGCACTACGAGTATAAAAAAGGCAGGTTCGAATCCGGTGAGTGTTGCGGGTGCAGCGCCTCCCATAGTTCATGTGATGGCAACCACTACTCTGTAAACTCGGGCAGTTCTAAGCCTGACTGTTCCGAACCACGAACAACAACCTGCTACATGCACTATCGCCACAGGTACATCCTGAAAAATCTGAAAATACAAGTCACAATCACAGATGAAGCATACAAATACTACGATACAGAAACCAACAGTTGGGAGAACCTTGAGTTTAAATATTATGTCACAATGCCGCTCGTTGACGACAACTGCTGTGACGGGCAACTCTGCAGCGACATGTCAACCCCCTGCGCAAATCCCTATCCTGTTACTGACGCATCAGTGTAAAAAGAATATATCAAGATACAGTGCAAAAAACAAAACCAAAACCCCTGCAAGAACATAAGGCCGCATATCAACCATCCTCTGCACTCTGATATCGTCAATCCCGTAAGTGCTCATGATCTTCTTAATAACCCTTATGTCCCCTTCGCTCAGGGACCTGAATGACCCGAAAACCAGTTTTTCCCCGCGGACTTTCCGCGAAAACATTGTCCGAAAAACAGACAACGGATTAATGAAAAACACACCTGATTTCATATATGTCCTGCCTTTCTTCACAATATGCTCAGCAAGAATCATGCCTGGCGCAAGCTCGTCAGCTTTGACACAGACAGTAAAGGAGTTGTAAAGGATCCTGTAAAGCAGAAATACCAAAACATAAACAAACCCAAAAGCCAGGAGCTGCAGAGCCAGTCCATACTTCAAAAAGAGAGCACAATAAAGAACAATCACAAGAAAAGCATTCCTGTAGCTTACAAAGCCGAACTTCTGAAAATAAGCGCCATATTTTTCCTGTGCAAGAACAAGGATAAAATAAACAGCCAAAGCCCCGGCATACAAAAGAACACCATCTGCAAACTCAAACAACTGCAGCATAAAAAACGAGATAACAATCATCGTGCAAAAAAACTCAAAATACTTCCCCAAAAAAGACAACTTCACAGACCTCAAATTGAATTTATCCCAATTATCAACCACTGCAAAAACACTAATCCACAAAAAGAAGATACTCATTGTGCAAAAAACAATAAATTCCGGGATACGGGGCACCCCGTACGCGAAAAAAAGCAAAAAAGACGACACAGCAAACATCAGGATTGACTGGATATCAAGCACGCGAAGATACCTCAGAACCACAGCCAGCACAATGACCTTAAGCAGATACTCAATCATCACTTTCCCACCGCCCACTTCTCAAAAACCCTACAATAGTCTTTATCCTGCATCTTTGAAAACAAAAAGCTGGTAGCGTTTAAAAGTTGGTTAAACTTCCACTCCAACACATCTATTATCAGCAAACAACTTTAAATATTTCCTTTGCTTGAATGGCACCACGTATCTCTTAAGATTCAATGATATCATCCTCATCAGACCCGATTCCGACCAGCACATGCCTTTCTTTTTCGTTCTCTTTCTGATATCTCTCATCATTCTTTCTATCTGGTTAGTTGTCCATGGCACACGAATGGGGTATATTTGGAATAAACACCACATCCATTTTTGGTCAAATAATATGCGGGGTGGTTCCAAACATATTTTTGGATTCAAAAACCTATTTTAACCAAGTTTCTTACACAACCAAGAATAAAGAATATCCACGCATAGAAAGTTTTATTAATTACAAGAAATATAATATAGTCTACATGTGGTAAAATGGAAAAAACAGGAAACAAGTGCAAAGATAACATAAAAATCGATGTGAAGAACAAAGCAGTTGACATTTGTCTAAATCCCCGCTTGTACCCGCAGTCCGTTGTAATGAGGGCAACGTATCGCTTTATTGACGATTTCAATGTGATCGTGGATGGGGACCCATTATCAGACATCTTTGTCAGATTTAAAATAAAACTAGGGGACACGGCAGGCAAAGAGGATATGGAAGAGCTGGTAAATGCTTTCTTCGCAGAGTTGATACACGCAAACGTCGAGGAAACCCAGGCAAGAAGATATGCTGACACGAGAAATGCACTGATTGGAGCTGCATTGAAGAACATGATTCCTCTATCTCTACAATCAGATGCAAATGAAAAAGAAGAAAAAGACGATAAGAAGGATAATTGTGATTCTGATGAACATTCACGATAAGCTTAAAAAGAGAAGAAAAGATGGTTTTTGGAAACTTTCAGAGGAAGAAAAAACAGGAGTAATCAACGGTCTGGTTCTTTTGGGGGCAGTCGCAGGAACTTTATCTGCAATGCATCATGAAGCGCATGCACAGCCCACATGTGATGATGGAGTCATAACTAACACCAACATAATCTCGCAGGATTTCGGAATAGATGACATCGAATGGGGAAATCATTGCTGGTGGGACCATGCTTGGCGTGATTATGACGACCATTCAAATGTTTCACCCTGAAGAATATTATTCTGACAAATAGGTAGATATAATGAAAAAAATGAAAGATAGAATATATTTTTCAATGGGTTATGCATGCAATAATAACTGCCTGCATTGCGCTGTAGATTGTGAAAGAAGGACAAAAAATATGTCCACACAGGAAGTAATTGCATTTTTTGAGAGATATCGTAATTACAAAAATATTGAAATGGAAATTTCGGGAGGCGAGCCAACAATAAGGCCCGATTTGCTCTACTTAATTGAATATTTATATACTCAAATTAATATCCCGTACATATTGCTCAGTAATGGACGAAGATTTTCAGACCTTAACTTTGTGAGCAAATTGGCTGAGTTTCCGCCACAATCAATAATGGTGGCGCTTCACGGGCACAATGCAGAACTGCACGACAAAATCAGCCAGAGAAAAGGAAGCTTCAACGAGACAGTCCAGGGAATATCAAACCTTTACGAGTACCGGCTCAATGTGGTCATAAAAGTTGTATTAAGTAAGGTGAACTATCGAAAAATGCCGGAATTCGTAGAATTCGTAGCTCAGACATTTCCGGAATGCGAAGGAATAACGATTAATGGTTTAGACATATCTGGAAAGGCGCTGGAAGACAGAGATTCTCTCGCATATAAATTACCGGATTGTATACCTTATGTCCAAAAGGCAATAGATTGTGCCAATAAGTATAATCTGAAAATAAGGATTTTCTCTATACCCCTGTGTCTTTTTGATGAAAGCTACAGGGAATACGTAGGATTGAAGAACAGGACAACGATAATGTGCAAAAGCCCTGAAGAAGAGAGTTCGAGCGTTAGCTTGTTTTATGGAACAGCTGATAAGTGTGCTCCATGCATTTATAAGAGTAATTGTTCAGGGACATGGTATAATTATTACAAATATTACGGCACAGATGAGTTAAAGCCTATATTAAAGGGATAATATGCAAATTTGCCCGCAGGTTAAAGATGAGAAAGTGTATTCACTAAATGAGTATTTCAGCAAACGGCTCAATGAAAACAAAATATTGGTCACCACACGACATGGATGTTGGCTAATGCTGGATGATGATGAATATGGTCAGCTAATACACAACACATTTTCCGAGAATAAGACTCTTTTTGATACACTGGAGAATACGGGAATAATTATAACCAAGCAAAACGTAAAACAGATAGTCAACAGATACTCTGCAAATTACTTGTTTTTGAAAACTAAAAATATACTATGCACAATAAACATAACAAATCGCTGTCCTCTGAGATGTACCTATTGTCTTGCATCAGCAAATCCTCCTGATTTCACCGGCTCTGATATGGACGAAGACATCCTGAAATCTACTTCGGAATTTATAAGCGAGCTGCCTTTCGAGAAAATCAGTATCGAATTCCAGGGCGGCGAACCTCTGGTGAGATTTGATCAAATTCAGCAATTTCTAACAAACATCGATACCAGAATGGCAAATTTCAAAAATAAAAGAATAATTTCGAGAAGGATTGTAACGAATCTGGTCTTGATGGACGAAGATATAGCAAAATACATAATGCAGGAAAAGATTGGAATTTGCTCTTCTTTCGATGGTCCAAAGGAATTGCATGATCAGCAAAGAAAGTATCTGGATGGTGCGGGGTCTTATGATATTGTAGTAAAGTGGGTTGATTATTTTAAGGAAAGAAGAAAGAGAGTAAATCTTTTGCCCACAATTACCCGGCTGAGTTTGCAATATGGCGCAAAAAGCATTATCGATGAATATATAAAAATGGGTTGTGATGTGTTCCTGTCAAGGCCTGTTAATCCAATTGGCCGGGCCAACAATAAAAAAGACATCATTAAGGCAGAAGATTTTTTTGAGTTCTGGAAAGATGCTATAGAATACCTGATAACTCTATCTGAAAAAGGAAGTGAAGTATATGATGCCATGGCGCAGCGTATGTTGCGAAATATGTTAACCCCTTACCGTCCATACATGTGTATGCGCAGGCCCTGCGGTGCAGGCATTTCACAACTCTCTTTTACCTGTGACGGTTCCATTCACGCGTGCGATTTGTCAAAAAGCATTCCTGAATTTAAAATAGGAACTGTCAATAATAGCTGCCAAGAAGTACTTTTAAACACATTAGAGTTAAGGACAAGATCAACAGAGTTTTATCCTTTATGCGATACATGTGTTTTTAGCCCATATTGTCATTCATGTGCTTGTAGGACCTTCTCTGATTTCAAAAGCATTGTTGGTCAAACTCCAAAGAGTTTTGATTGTAAGCTCAACAAAATGATGTTTACATATCTTTTTGAGAAAATGAATGATGCTAAATACCGAAAAGTATTCGAGAACTGGGTGTATATGAAAAGATGAGATATTTTCTGATGCCACAGATATTCGTCAGGTCAAAAATAAGCAGAATAAGCGCAACCACAAACAATAAACGGGGTGGACGTGAGCCTGACGAATATCACAAAAGACTGCGCATTACTGTGCTTGAGCGAAGCATGCATCCATGCATTGCACAAACATATAAGACGCGTCTTATTGCACGCAATCATCAGTTAGTTTTATTAATTTTTAACAATATTCTATAAAGATATAATTCAGGAGATACAAGAGAGACAAGCAGGTGATTTATGTGACATTAAAAGTCGACAAAAGCAAGTGCCTATCATGCGGCGGCTGCATTTCAATATGCCCGAAAGATGCCCTCACTCTAAGAAACATGGCAATAGAAATCGATGAAAGCAAATGCACAGAATGCGCAATATGCATCAATTTCTGCCCCCTCGGCGCATTAAAGCTCACGACAAACCTGTAGGTGTGATAAAATGGATGAGAATTACGATGT
>JAUVEK010000027.1 GCA_030594795.1 Candidatus Nanohalarchaeota archaeon
ACTCTCATTTGAAAGCACCCCGATTATCAGGTTCTGCGGAACAAGCCCTTTTGTATATAAGCCGTACGAATATCTGACCCCAAGAAAGTTTCTTGTTATGTCTATAAATTCAGCTGGCCTGTTTTCCACGATTAATCCCGAGAGACCTGCATCATTGAAAGAAGAGATGTATTCTCTTGACACCTGTTTTTGTTTGACTTCAGCCCATTCTGAGTAAGATGGAGGATACTGGAAAATCGTTGTAGCATAGGTCAATAGCAAAAGGGCTGCAATAATGCCTTCCAGAGCATGCATGAATCCTTTTGATCGCATCTGTCATCGCCTCTACCAATAGACCACATCAACTGCAGTTATCCATTTGTTATAAGTTGTGAATCTCCTGACTTTTGAGTTTATCCCGGTCATGGGTATGTGTTTGCCGCAGTTAATTGAAGGATCTTCTAATCCCATAATCAAAAATTTGCCTTTGGAGTCTATGTTGTCTATGTTCAATGTATATTTCCCAAGACTGACGGTATCGTTTTCGTCTGCTGTAACTACAGTAGAGCCGTCTGAAATAGAAACAGCGTCATACTCCAGGGAAGTCGCATTGAACAGTTCGAACATGTATTCTACACCATCAATCGTCATATTTCCTGTCTTGTTTCTGCCTTTTGCATAATCTGTCATAACTACCGGGCTGCTTTTAACAAGAATGCGAAAGTCATTTGATCCATCAACATTAAACCGATTTTTGAAATAAGTGTAATTCGCCCTTGACAGGTTGTCCTCGATTGTAGTGGGATCATCAAAGTAATGATATATCCTGCAGCCGGACAAAGAGGCTAATGACTGGTCATCAATCGCGGTACTGCCCCTGAGATAATCCATCACGTTTACACTCAGTGTCCATGCTTCCTCGCGAATTGCATTTTCGTTTGACTGTTCATAGTATTTTGGAAATATCATCATCGCAGTATAGAGAACATAGCCAACAACCATGATAAATATACCGAATCCTGCTATGAAGTCTATACTAATTTGTGCCTTTGAATGTTTTTTTTTGAGTTTGGTAAAATGTCTGCTTTCTGCCATCGTATCACATACTAGACGAATATAACGAACACACATACTGTAGCGATCACCATTATTGCTGCGTGCTTTATGCCTGCTACCATCCTGCCTTCGCCGATAACTCCTGCAAGTATACCGCTCGACATGCCCTGGATAAGGCACATGAATAGGAAGAGGCTTACGAAATATACGTGCTCACAGCCAAGGCCGAATGCTCTTCCAATAGCGCACATCAATAATGACGGGGCACCCAGCACCTCACAATTTAAAGATGGATCCGGCACAGCTGTGGGGTCTGAAAAACTTGGCATTGAAAGCATAGGGACTATCATTTTATATAGCAGCACAATTATCCCAAGGAACATGAAGAAGATGAAGTACATAATGTATATCTGCTGCGACATTATAGACTTCTTTTCATTCTCTATCTCCTTTATTAAACCAATGTTCAATGCTATTGAGTTCATTGTGTTGGCAATGTCTCCGCCTGACCGGAATGATTCGTTGATAATGGTGAATGATTGCTTCATAACCGAGCTGCCCTTGATTCTGTCTGCAAAGCGCTGCATGGCTTTCGGGAACGGGAGCCCCCATGAAACCTGGTGGTCTGTCTTTTTTATTTCCTTTGATAGGTCGCCGTAATCTATTTTTGCAGTCATTGTAAGTGCCTGTGGTATTGTCATGCCGCCTTTGACTGCTTCTGAGAAATCTTTCATGAAGCGCGGAAAGTTGTCTTCCATCCTTCTGTACCTTGAATACTTAAAATATTCATACACCGAAATTGGTATCACGCCGATTATTACAGCTATCATCATTAGTATTACGCTCATTGTCTGCCCAAGGTTTTTGCAGTCAGGGTCAGGACGATCTTCACACTTACAGTTGCAGATATTGTCTGCATCGCAGCCGGCTTCTTCATCTGATATGGTCTCGGGCGCAGTCACCATTAACAAAACAATACCTGCTATCATCAATATTAGCCCAACGGCTACACTGCCTATTTTGAGGTATTTCTCTTTTTTCGTATCTTTTACATTTTTCATCTATATCCTTTCCATGCATCATAAAGTTCTGGAAATTATAACCTTTGCCTATGCCTCTGTTGAAGGAGCTATGCTTTTAATCATTACCATGAATGCCAAAGATGCTATAGGCAAAAACAGGAATGTTATGGCGAATTGTGCTCCGACAATAAATAATCTTGTTGCCGGGTTGTCGTTTAATGAGCCCATTATCGTTGTGAGGACCATGAAAAACACAGAACCCACTATTACTACAGTAATGTATATCTCAATGTACATGGCAAGCTGCTGTGTGAACTGGGCCAGCCTGCGCTTATATTCCTGCATGGTGCCGTCTGCTTTTTCGTGCAGGAAACCCTGAAGATCGCCACCCACCAGAAGAATGGACTTTATGCCCCACAGGATATCCCTTAAGCGGTCTGAAGGTGTCCTGTTTGCAGCATTTTCAATAGCCACTGCCAGGTTCGTACCCAATACATCCGTCTCCTCAATTATCCTCTCTGCCTCTTTTGAGATCTCGCCATATTCCTTGAAGTTTGCGAGTGCCCTGAACATTGCAATAGGCGGCGTGCCGCTCCCGGAGATCGTAGCAATGTATAAAGTAGCGAATGGCAAAGTATCGTCGATCTTCTTTCTTCGATTAGCAACCATGACAGAGGGGTAAGTATAAAATAGCATGAATATCCCGCAGGATGACAGTATACCTGAAAGGAAGCCCATGAATACACTTAGCACAATTGATCCTGCACCCTGCTGTTCAGTTGCAATGTACAGTAACTGGTAGATAACTATCGGGGATATCACTGAAATCGCGACAAAGACTATCAGCAATGTTGCTATTGTAACAGACAGGTATTCCACAAGAGTCATACTAATGTTTGCGCGCTCAATGTCCTTGTAAAGGTCCTTGAATGTTGGTACAAGATATTTCCTCGAAGAGGAAGCGAAATACTTATATGAATATTTTGCATAAGCAGTGTTAGCATCCATTTTATTCTGCCTCTATTCTGTTCATTATCTCCTGAGGGTTGGAATAGTAACGATGGAATGTTTCGCCCACTTGCCTGTAATCTTTTATCTCATTTGCTTTCATCCATTTCAATACCTTTATCCTGTTTAGGATTTCTGACTTGAGTTTCGTCTCGGTTATACCCTCATCCCTGCAAAGGCGCCCCAAGAGTTCTGAGTCTTCATCAATTTTAAATGAGTCAACTGAAGCATTCCATTTGAAGACTCTCGAACTGTCCAGATATTTCTCATCAGAATCATAATAATTTATTTCATCTATCTCTGTTGTACGCCGGACATTATGGTTGCGGTACCTTAAGCGTTTTGTAAATATTATCATATCAAGGGTTTCCAGTAGTGATGACGGCAGCTGGATTGGAGGCGTCGTAAGCCTGTCTATTACTTTTTCAAGTGAATCAGCGTGCATTGTCGACAGTCCGGCATGGCCTGTTGCCATTGCCTGGAAAAGTATAAATGCTTCCTTGCCCCTGACTTCACCAACTATCAGATAATCCGGCCGCTGCCGCAGTGCTCCCCGCAGGAGATCAAACATGCTGACTTCCCCTAATTTCTTTTCACCGCCGCTAGCATACGAGCTTATACCTTCTCTTGCTATTTCCGGTATCCAATGCACGTGCGGAAGGCGCAGTTCAGGCGTATCTTCAATCGAGACGATTTTCATGCCCGGCCTGATAAAAAGCGATAAGGCATTCAGCAGTGTTGTCTTACCGGATGCGGTTGGGCCGCAGACTAGTATTGACCTGTTGTGCTCAATAACAAACCAAAGGTATGCGAGCATCTTAGCATCTAATGTCCCGTATTCCATCAAATGTATTGGTGTCATCGGCTCCTTTGTAAATTTTCTTATAGTGAAATTCGAGCCCCTTTTGGCGATATCTGTTTCAAGTGTTGCCTGGACCCGTGAGCCGTCCGGCAGGGCACCCTGCATCACAGGCTCTGCAACAGAGATTGTCTTTCCGCACCTCTGGGCCAATTTCATTACAAAATCATCCAGCTCTTCTTTTGATTCAAACACGACACTTGTTTTCAGGGAACCGAATTTAGGATTCCTGTGATACACAAATATAGGTATGTTAACGCCGTCACAACTTATATCCTCGATGTTTGGATCATTCATAACCGGCTGGAGTTTGTCAAGGTCGATGAAGCTTCGAAGGAGATAGTAATCATATTTCGCTCTCAACTCAGGGGCCAGTTTCATCTCGTACTGGCGCATTATCTGGTCGATTAAATGCCTGAGGTAGTTCTCTGCCGCATTTTTGTGTATTGTCTCAAAATGGATATTTATCTTTTCTTCAATTGCATTTTTTATCCGTGAAATATTCTTTTTTTCAATTTCAGTGATTTCGGGCTCCACTACAGTATATTCCAGTGAATTTTGTTCAGGGTTCCATGCAATGCTTGCCCATGCATAGACTGGTTCATTCTCTGCTCCCTCCGTATGGCTGAGCGGGTATTTTACATCCACGTTCAGGAATTCTGCATAATTGACTTCAATGCCATCACCTTTGGTCTTTTCCAGATCATGGAGGTTAACGACCTTGTAGTCTTTTTCACGAGTCTTGCGCTTCTTCTTTGGCTGGTTGTTGAACTGCATGCCTTTCAGTGCAGGAATCAGCTCGTTGATGATGCCTATATCGATATTGCCCTGTCCACCTGCTGGCTCTTTTTGTTTTCGTCTTTCCAAATATTGCCTGTATCTTGACTTGAATGTCTTAACACTTTTTTTCAGGTTTAGTGTCTTTGCCTTAGTAATTATTAACACCCCTCATCGTTACTATCCCGTCATTGTATTCCAGCCTTAGCATCCTGCTTCCGTGAGACGTTCCATAAAGCTCCACAGACAGGTTCTTTTCATTCCATACTTTCTCATTGTCATGGAGCAATATCTTCTTCTTATCCTCTTCACCATAAATTGTATATGCATGCCCGCCTATTTGCCCGGGAATTTCCAGTGTGATATGGCACTGCGTGCAGTTCATGCTTTCCAATGTCGCAATATTTGACTTGATATAGCTGTTGATTTCTTCTGCCTGCTCTTCCCTGACAAATTCGAGGATTTCATCATTGACTTCGCTGAAAATAAATATTGTCCCTGCGACAATCATTATTCCCAATGTGAACATCATCATCTCTTCAAGTATCAGGGTCTGGCCTTTCCGGGCTTTTGTGCCGCGGCAATGGCTGTATGCTGTAGAGGGCATCATATCATCGCTTATGACATTGAAATGTGTACTTTCGTTTCGATCAAGTCACCGCCATACTTAGACTTGCCAATTACTTTCGGGTTGTCGTCCCGCCGGAGAGTTATCCTATGCGGTCCCGGGCCTAATTGATTGTTTCCCTCGCGTGTTAATTGTATCCTGTGGCCGTCTTTGTTCGGGCTTGATATATCGTCAAGTTCCCTGTATGCGAGGCGGTACGTTGTCTTGAACCCGTTGCCTGCGGGCATGCTCCTTGCAATTACAACACCTGCCTCATCAATGCCGATTATGCCTGCTTTTTCTCTTTCAGGACCTACTATAAGTGCCTGGTCGTCTATGTCACCAACACAGTCAATGTGATGTATCAGGTAACTTTCACTGTTAAGAGTAAATGTATCACCTTCTGAGTAAGGACCTGGAGGGACCGGGGCAACAGTACAAGCTGTCAAATCCACCTGTTTTGTGCCGCAATTTGACGTCATTGTGCAGGTCACGTCATCATTTATATTCACTGTAGCGGAACCCGCAATAGCAGTTACAGCAGCCATGTCTTCCTGCACCGGGGATGTGCCGCCGACAAGCGGAACCCATGCCGTGCTTGCAATGTTCAGGCCTCTTGTCTCTATTGTGTATATCAGAGAGTTATCATCGGTAAGCTTGAGGTCACCAGTAAGGTCTATCGATACTGTCCTTTGCTCGCCTGTTTCTGCTACATCATCTATCTTCCCTTTAAGCATCACCATGAGACTTTCTGCAATTTCGTTGTCTGATGACGTCCGTCCCTTTTCAATCAGCGGCACACCCCACATATACGAGGCACCGACAACAGTTACAAGGACACCTGCAATAAGGATTATGGAAAATATCTGGGACTGCGCTTTAGCTTTATTTTTACCTGATAATTTCATAAATTTCATTTAACCACCTCAACATTCTCTCAAATATCACTAAAATTATGCATGACATTCATTCAAAATATATGTGGACAATGTTGTATATAAGGCTTTCGTAGAATATATAGATTTGGGGTGTAATTTGCATAATTTGCCGTTGCCTGAGGATATGCCGTCGTCATCCTGGCTACAAAAGCGAATGTATCTATATGTCGAGGTACATATATCAGAGTATAGAAAAGTATAAATACGAATTCTGCAATACTATTACGGATGGGGAGATGAAGGTCTTCTGCGCAAAAAAATACAATTTACTTATGAGTGACAAATATAGAAAGATTTATAAAGATTACGTTGTAAATAGTGATAGTAATTCACTACACATACCTAACAACACCAAAGACAACCAACGGAAACCAGAAGCAGACATTTCAAAGGGCAGAAAGCAATGAGTGTGTTTAACTCTCAAGTCCATATGAAAAGAAGGTGATGCTATGGGTGACGAAGGCGGAGAAGAACTTGATCCATATGTGAAGTATATAGAAGACTTCTATGAAGATGTAGCCAGAAAAGACTATTCTGGTTTAGAAGGTCACACACAAAGAGAACCTGCTAAGCCGTGGAGCGACGAAGGAGATCCACTGATAGTCATTCCAGTTCCAGAATATCCAGAGACAATACAGATATATCCTGAGAACAACTCAGAACAGCCTCTAAACGTAGATATACGAACTCTTAAATATCTTCTAAATGTTGACCTAGACATGTTGCCGCTCTATAAGTATCTCTATAAGTATCCAATAACTGAGGGCAGCCAGCAACCGGTGGGGGAGGCAGCACCCATATTTAATAAGGAAATAAGGATTCCGCTCAATGGCGGGTCCGATGCAGAGCACACATTCAACCTGTATAATCAAACAGAACATCAGGGAGGCACAGTCAGGGCGATATATGGACCAGAAAAGAGTAGATTAGAGCAGATTATTAATGAACTGGAGGAAATTGAACGCGGACTCAAAGAATATGGTATCGATGTAGATAAGCGAACTGGCAGGATAGTCATTAGCGGTGTTCCTCTAAGCCCCACGGAGGTAAGAAGTATTCTTGAAGCTGCTGAATCATATCAACTGTTGGGAGGTGAACACCCCACTTCTGTCGGTAGCTGGGAGGAACGGAAATTGCCACAACCATGCATTGATATATTCGGAGAGAATGCGTTAACTCAAGGGATCAAAGGTTATAAGGTGATTGAAGTTGAAATGCTCAAATACCCGGGAATTGGAAATGTATTTGAAGTAGAAGCAACCAGGAATCTTCACTGAAGCGGAAAGTCTGCCACAGATACTATATCCATGAAATCAAGAGCTTCTGCGCAAAAAAAACAAACGCGTCCACAGGCTATTGGCGAACATAAACACACATATAAGGATGATAGTGCTATTTTCCACAAACAAAAATGATGCATATACGCCCGTATTAATTTACAGGAGGAAAGATATTATGGACAAATCAAGACCCTATCTATGGGACGGTGGCGACAGAGAATATATATCTCATATGAATGAACTGCCTTCTAAACTAAAAGGAGAAAGTATAGATGATGTAAATGAATTGCTTTGGAAACTCTTCAGAGAATATCGAGACGGATACATGATTATGAACGGGACTAACGGCCATGAAAACAGCCCTCTTGCCGCTGTAAGAGAAACATACGACCGAGTGAAAAGAGAGATTGAGAGAAAATATGGTCTTCCTGATGCGACTGACGCAATGCTCGCATGAAAGTAAGCGCAAGAAAACATTAAAAACCACATATCAATTTAATATCTCTCCTCCTAAAGAGGGTTGATTAATACTTACTTGATTCAATTCTAATTACAAGTCACATCAATCATCTCTCCAGCGATTCATGCACTGTAAACGCTACAGAAAATGGTTACTTTTCTTCCTGATTTTCGCAACAAATCCATCCCCAAAACAAAAGCTATTTATGATTTCACACTCAATTAGTCATTGGCACACGGGATAAAACATTCAAATTTTCAAAAGAGGTGTTTAAATGACTACAAATCCACAATCAAAATACACAAAAAGAGACATACTGACATCACCCTACCAGAGCAACTCCTGCAAAATCCTTTTGTTCGGATCAGGCGAACTCGGGCGCGAGATAATCATCCAGGCCCAGCGCCTTGGTATGAAAACCGTTGCCGTAGACCGCTATGAAAACGCACCTGCGCAGCAGGTCGCGCACAAGTCCCACACGATAGACATGCTTGACGGTGATGCAATGCGCCACCTCGTTGAACTCGAAAAACCCGACGCCATAGTCTGCGAAATAGAAGCTATCGACCTCAACATGCTCATGGAACTCGAAAAAGAAGGCTGGCCTGTCAGGCCCAACGCAAAAGCAGTCTGGATAACAATGAACAGGGAACGAAGCAGGGACATGATAGCAAAACAGGCAGGAGTAAAGACAAGCAAATACGTTTACGTCGACACTGAAGACCCGGCTGCATTCAAAAACGCAGTAGAAAAAATAGGCTGCCCATGCATCAGCAAAGCAATCATGAGCTCATCAGGCCACGGCTCATACTCTATCCATTCAAAAGACGACATCGAGCCCGCAAGGCTGGCTGCCATCAAAGGCGCAAGAGGCTCAGGCACAAGAGCAATAATTGAGGAATACATTGATTTTGATACAGAAGTCACAGAACTTGCTGTGAGACATCTTGATGAGAACGGGAAAATAGTCACATCCTTTCCAAGACCAATCGGGCACTACCAGCTTGACGGGGACTACCACGCATCATGGCAGAGCCCGGATGCCAGCGAATATCTCCCGTGGAAGCCAGAGGATATCGGCACGAAATTCAAGCCTGACGAGGATCTTGCAAAAAAAGCAGAGAAGAAGATATATGATGCGGCAGGGAAAATCACCGGCGCCCTCGGCGGCCTTGGCGTCTTTGGTGTCGAGCTTTTCGTAAGGGCAAGGGACGGGAAAGTGGAAGTACTGGGCAACGAGTGCTCCCCGCGCCCGCATGATACAGGCATGGTGACATTCATGTCCCACATGATCGGCATGAATGAAGGGGCACTGCATCTCCGTGCAATCACAGGACTGCCTATACCCACGAGAATCAATGAGGATGGCTACAGGGTAATAGACCCGCTCATGCCTGCATCCACGCACGTCATCAAAGCCGGATGCGGCGGGTGGGACCCTGAGTTCAGAGGCATCTGGAATGCCGGAAACACACCAGGCACAAACATCTACCTCTTCGGCAAGCCAAATATCCCCTATGACCCGAAGAACCCAAAAGACGTACACCGGAGACTGGGAATCACGCTCGCGATGGGAAAAGATGCGCTTGATGCAAAGACAAAAGCAGAGGCGGCAGCGCACAAAATCGAGATGAGAACGCGGCAGTTCAAAAAATGGATTGCGCAGGATGATACACTGGATGCGAGAAAGAAGCATGTTCTGAGATAAAAATGACAGGAGGGAATACAAATGGTAGTAAATAAAGGGCCAAAAAAGCGCAAAAGGCAGAAAGTATCTGGAATGAAAAAGAAGTAGCATACAGAGAATTCAGTCTTATCTCTAATAACATTTGCCGGATGGCTACATTAGCGGAGTGGCAGGCTAACACTTGCCTGGGCATTCCCTGCTTTTGCAACAGTCTCCTCAAGCGTTGCAAGAATACCTTTCTGCAATATCTTCTTCTCTCTGTTATTCAGATTCATGCTGAACTTCAGGTTGAGCCACAACAAAAAGTCATTGATGCTCCTGATATCAAAAAAACCGAGGTCCTTATATTCTTTGACAGTCACAGAGGATCCCTCTATTCTTGACCTGCCGCCTGAAATTAATGGATATACTACTTTTTTGCCTGTCGCAAGTTCGCTCTCAAGCGCATTTTCCAGGTTCGTCCTGCCTCTATTGTCTTTGACTTCAATCACATATAATGCCATGTTTTTAAGTCTCTTTATATCGGATTTATCCACTCTCATGGAAGCCATCCCGATAATTTCAACCTTGCTATCTGTAGCATAAAGCAGTTCTCTGGCATCATCATCCATGTAAAGGTTAGACTGCACACTTCCTTTGCCAAATATCAGGACCAAGGATGGTACATCGTCATGTGGCACCAGCACAAAAGAGTTGTAATCCATGTATCCAAACCCGATGCCTTCAATAGTTATCTGGTGCGGTGCAGTGACTGTGCCGCCAAGTTCTGTTGGGTCTATTGCAACTATGCCTGTCTGTTCGTCCACCCAGTATGCGCTTCCTTCAACCGCGGCAACAGTATCGTCATAAACGAGCCGTTTTATTGAATCTTCATTTTCAGCTTCATTTACCCCTGTTTCAGAAGCAGTTCTGTTTGCTGCTGCATTCTCCTCAGACCCAAATCCGAGACTGCTTCGCGCTTCTTTGGCCATTTCGTATGCATAACTTATAATGTCCTCTGTCATGCGCGAAAAATGAGTCACGTTCGCACATGTGATAATTATCACGTTCAGTCCAAATGCCACTAAAACAACAACTACGATAACTACAAAAATACTCCTGCTCATAGCTTTGTAGCGCATATCATTTTATCTGCGCGGGATAGTATATATATATTATACGTAAGTGTTACACAAGGCCATAGTAATCCGGTTGGTATCATGAAGCAGCAATCGTATGCATGCGCTCCGAAAATCCGGAGAGATTTGAACATTTTGGCAGGGCGATGCAGTCGGGAGGTTCCAGGGCATTTTTTTAGGAATTTGGAACAAAGACAACACTCAAGATATAAATAGCTGACTTACTAAAACACATGTATGCTCATTGAAGTTCTCTTTCTTGCCGCCGCACTCATAGGCACAGCAGCAGGCGGCTGGATTGACCTTAAGACAACAGAGATCCCTGACATCATACCCCTCTCAATGGTCAGTGTAGGCCTTATACTCCACATCGCAAACAGCATACTGCTCGGCTCGTTTCACGGGCTGGTATATGCGCTCACAATAGGCGCAATCTATCTTGCTCTCGGATATATGCTGTACTACACAGGCCAGTGGGGGGAAGCAGATGTACTGTTGCTTGCAGCAGTCGGTTTTTTAATAGCGCAGCCATTATCGTTCTTCAACATCACTGCAATGAAAGAGATGTATCCTCTTGTCTTTCTTCTAAATACATTCATAGTCGGCGGGATATATTCAATCGCATATTCAGCAGTTCTTGCTTTCAGAAAACCAGAGGTATTCTCCAACTTCTTTAAGGATATAATGAAAAACAAGAGAAAAGTTATCACCCTGATTATATTAATAACATCAGGCGTGGCAGTTTTAACGATAATTACAGGTCATGCCCTGAAGTTAAACATCGTGCTGGAATATATTGCCCTCCAGTTTATTTTGTCCATCCCCATAATAACAGCACTGGTACTCCTGTATCGCTTTGCTGTGGTGCTTGACAGCACAGTCTTCAAGAGCAAAATACCAACATCAAAACTAAATGAGGGAGACGTCCTTGCAGAAGACCTGAAACTAAAAAGCACAACTCTTTCAGGCAAACTCTTCATCGGCCTGACAGGAGAGCAGATAAAGCTCATAAAAAAGGAGAAAAAGCATGTGAGCATCAAAGAAGGCATCAGGTACGGCCCGACATTCTTCTTATCGATCCTGTTCACATGGTTCTTTGGAAATTCTATTTTGCTGATTTTCGGATGGATTTAAGAGATATTTTCACATTGTAGCTGCCGATTGCGCCCATCTTCTTTTCAAGTGCAGTGTTCTTGCTGCCCATGTTTTGCATGAGTGTTTCCATTGTCTTTTGCTCGCCTGATATGCTTGATTTTGCTAATTCAATATCTGCGGATAATTTTGCATGCCTCTCTTCAAGGTCTCTCTTTTTCTGCATTGTTTTGTCAGACTCAATGTCCTTTTTTATTGCTGTCTCTTTCTTTTTCAGGTCTTCCAGTTTTTGCTTCAACCCACTCAGTTCACCTGCTCCCTTTAATTTTGACAGCGCTCCCAGAGTCTTGACTTTTATCTTGTCTTTCAGGGTTATCGAGCCCTTGCTGATATATAACTCAAGTTCAGGGATTATTTTTCTGAACAGCTTCAATCCCTCGTCCTTTTCTACTGCAAGAGCAGGCTCATCAATATAAAGGCCAAGCAGCCGCTCTTCTTCCTTAGAGGACAATTGCGCAACACGGCTGTACTTTTTGAGCCCCCGGCTGATTGGGGATACAGCATAAACTATCTTTCCTTCAAGGGCGGTAATCTCTTCAAGTATTTTCTTATGCTCTTCATTCAGTTTTGAAAGCGCCCTGGCTTCATCTCCTTTTTCCATCTTTTTTATTTCCTTTTTCAGCTTCTCTCCTGACTTAACCAGCTTTTGCAGCCTCTCCTCTCCATGCGCAATGTCATTTTCCATGTTTTTTGATTTTTCAATTTCAGCATC
>JAUVEK010000054.1 GCA_030594795.1 Candidatus Nanohalarchaeota archaeon
TGGGCAACTGGACCAATAGAGGGAATCTGGGCAAAATATCTAATCTACAGGCGAGATTAGCGAAATTGGAAAGTGAAAGAGATGATCTTGACAAAGAGTTGGGGAAGCCGGATGTTGCCAATAATGAAGTGAGATTTAGAACCGTGAAGGCTCAATTTGATGCAAAGGAGAGGGAGGTTGAGGAGACTTTGCGGAAGATTGAGGATGTTGAGAAGTACCCGGAACTGGGGAAGAGAAATTTTGCGGGGGCTGGAAGATGGTTTAAAGCGAAAAGTAAATCATTGAGAGATGTTAAAGATAAAACCGGCGGGAAGATTGTTAGCGGGTACAGTGCGCTCAAGGCGAAAACGTCCGGAGCCCTTAGCCTGTTTTTTGCGATGATTATTTTTGCAGCTATGCTGGTTTTGACATGGACTGCGGGGGATGCTTATTTTCCGATTAATGCATGGCAGGTCGTTACTTTTCTGGTTCTTACCATCCTGATTGCGCTTATCAAGATATCGCTTTCAGAGGACAAGTCTGCTGAGCAGGAGGCTAAGGAGATAACGGGCCTTATAATTCTTGCCGGTACAATTATTGCTATTATTATTGGCATAAAGCTTGGCAACGGGTTTTCATGGGGGTCTTTAATATTCTGTATAATCTGCGGTCTGTATGTGTTTTTTGATTTTATGACAGATAGTGTGATTGTGAGTTTTATGCTGTTTGCAGGCATGTGCTTTGTTGTTTATTTTACGATGACCGGGTGGATGGATATGGTTGGGGTACAGGCTGAGAAGCTGGCGATTGAGACCGGGTTTGATGAGGCGATAGAGACGAGCATCCATTCCATCAGCGACGGGGCGTCGGATGTGTGGCTTATGCTTTCTGATCCGAACGGCTGGTTTCAAAAGAAGCAGACGGAGAAGGATATGGCGAAGGCTGAGGGACAGACGAAGAAGGCTCTTGAGATCACAGGTGCTACTATGTGGCCGGGTACTGTGAATATGGGTGAGACTGCCAATCTTGTGGTGGAGGTTGAGAATTTTGGTGATAAGGAGGCGAAGAATGCAGAGGTTTATGTCAGGGTTGATGAGGATGACCAGGGGCATGTTTCTGTTCGCGGCTATAATGTGGGAGAGGATAAGGCCTCGAGATATCTCGGGGGTGTCCTGAGCGATGCGACGGCGCGGCATGCGTTTACTATTACTGCGCCTCCTGACTGCGTCGGGACGTTCAAGTTGACTTGTGGTGTGTCTTATGAATATGATGTTGTTGCTACAGGTGATATTGCTGTTATTTCCAAGGACCGGTTTGAGGAGCTGAGGAGGCAGGGAAAGATGAGATCAACGAGGCATGTTACCACGTCTGGCGGGGGGCCGGTTTCAGTTAATGTGCAGACTGATAAGGATGAGCCGATTCCCGTTCTCCTTGCTGATGAAGTGGGAGATGGGTCAGGCACCGCTACCGAAGTCCAGGTCCATATTACTGTGCATAACCACGGGGCGGGCAGCGGTACTTTGAGGCTTACTGATATGGTTGTCAAGATGCCGAAAGGTTTTGAAATCCACAAGGATGCGACAGGAGAGGATGATGCTGAAAGGGATTGTGGTCTGGTGAATTTTTCACAAGATGATGATTATGAGTATTATCATGTGAAGGCTTTCGGGGGAGATGGTTGCGGAGATTATATCGGTGATACTGGTGCTGCAGGAAGTGGGGGGAGTGGCGGTGAGGATATTGCTGAAAGTGTGGGTTCTGAGGAGGGTGAAGAGGCAGAGGAGGGTGGAGATGAGATTGATAATTGCAATCTCTTAGAGGACCGGAAGATGTTCATGTGCGATATGACGTATACTCCGCCTGACGGTGCCAAGTTGTCTTTTCCCAAGCATCTGCCGTTCATGGTGGATATTGATTATGATTATAGTTACGAGAAAAAGACTTCTTTTAGTGTCAAGGCAGGGTTTTTGAAGAAGGATGAGAAGCCCAAGAAGTGCAAGGACGGCGGGAATTCGTCTTCAGGGGGCGGATCTACTTCTTCTGGCGATTCAACTCCATCGCCTACTCCAACTCCTAGTCCAACACCTAGTCTAACTCCAACACCTACTCCGACTCCTAGCCCAACACCTAGTCCAACTCCGATATCAGAACCTTGTGATGGTGGAGCGGATACTGATTGGGGGGAGAATGAGGATGATTGTAGTGGCTCAAATAAAAGGTGTTTTGGTGGTGTGTGTGTGACTTGTGGTGGAAATTTTGTAAATGGGCTTTGCTGGTATGAGGCTTGGAATGACCGTAGTTGTGTTTCTGCTTGTGGAGGGCATGGTGGGTGTTATAGGCAGATTGGTAATATTTGTCATTGGAATGATGATGGAAGTTGTAGTGCTTGTAAGTCATTCCATCCGGGGTTATTGTGCGGTGCGACAATAGAGGAATTTGCTCCCTATTATTCAAGTTCAGACAATAATTGCTATCATCGTAATATTAACGAAAATGTTTGTGACGCAGGGTTTGGGAGTGGTACAGGAAATAGGATATGTGCATGCAACAAGTAACTGAGTGTTAGGAATACATAGACTTTGGTTTAACAACAGAAAATATCGGGCTTGTCTTTGAGGTGTTGATTGTATATGAGTACTCTGAGGCTGTTTCTTATGCCGATGCCAAGGTCCAGGATGATGATTATCATTTTCAGGAATTTGTTTTCTGAGTATTTGTCTGTTGCCCGGAGCGCGAGGGGATCACTGCCGGGCTGGCTGTTGCTAATCTTCTATTGGTTCGACAATTAATTTATTCCCTATTTTGGATATAGCAAGTTCTTCTCCTGCGTGAAGGTTCATCTGTCTCTCGATGTCTGTCGGTATTCTTAGAGTCAGGTTTCTCCCACTTTTTGATAAACTACGGAATATAGTCAAAGACATGACTTTTTGGACTATATGTCTTTGCCATATAGTTAACGCCTATTGTTTTTTGGTTCTATTTGTCAATGTAGTAACGGCGTGAACTATAGTTTCAGGGGTTCCGGCCAAACTCCCAGTTTCTTTGAGGCATTAATAACCCTGGTTGTTTCTTCTTCAGAAGGAAATTCTTCACCGCATTTGTTGCATCTTTCACCTTTGACGACAAAAACATAGCCGCTAATCTCTAGTATAATGTCTGCTGCATTCTCCAGTTCTCCTTTTTCACACACAGGGCAGTTTATGTATTTCATTTTATCACTTTTTCAGGAGGCTGTCATCATTAGCTGTATATGAGTACTCCGAGGCTGTTTCTTATGCCGATGCCAAGGCCCAGGATGATGATTATCATTTTCAGGAATTTGTTTTCTGTTTCGTTTTCTGAGTATTTGTCTATTGCCCAGAGCGCTAGGGGGATTACTGCAAGCTTTAGTGCGAACATTATCCATGAGCCTGAACCGTTTATTAGGAGGATGCTGTTTGTTTCGAGATATTCCATGAATGTTCTTCCAAGGACGTGCTTTTCGTTTTCAAAGGTGGCGTTTGCGTATACGTAGGTCAGTGCCACAAATGTTCCTGTGGCGTCAAGCAGGTGGGCCATTATTGCTGCTATGTTCCAGTTTGAGAGGAATTTTTTTGCGCGGGGAATATGTTTTTTGATTTGCAGAAGGAGGATGAACCAGGTGAACCAGATTGCGTATATGAAGAGGAAGCTGCTGATGTTCAGGGTTTTGGGAGTGGTGATGACTGCTGCGATGGTTATTGCGCTTAGTGCGTAGCCTGCGAAGCCCCATGTGTGGAGGAGCTTTATTTTTCTTGTTTTTTTGAGGCGCAGGGCTGCAAGCAGGGCCATGAATGAGATTATGAAGACGAGGATGTAGATAAAGGGGGTGACGAGATAGTCTGATGTTATGATGTTTAAGTCCCTTATGATGCGCAGGGAGCCGCCGAAGATTATCCAGCCGAGCAGTGATTTTGCGAACTCGCGGTTGATTATTACTTTGCTTTTCCTGAAGAAGTGCTCGTAGATGAGCCATATTGCGATTACGAAGATTATGGCGTAGGTGAGCGTGTTTACGATGGTGTAGCCGCTGTCCTGCTTTATGGGATCGAGGTAATATCTGTCTATGAATTCTTTTATCATTTTATGTGCCTTTATGATTTGTAAGTTATTTAAGTGTCTGTTTACATTTATTTGATTATGGAGAAGAGGATTTTTATATTGTTTTCAGTCATGCTAATCTCTGCCTTTTTTGTTTCCGGGTGCCCGGACGGGCAGACCAAGACAGAAGTTGAGAGTATTGATCTTCTTGTGATAAGGGATGTTATTGCCATACCTTCTGCTGAACTGAAGGATTCAAGCAAGCTTGTCGTGAGGATGGAGGTGCAGAATGTCGGGCAGAATGAGCTGTGGATGCTTGTTGATGATGATTCGCAGTCGACCATTAAGTGTGATCCGGAGAAGAAGGATGATTGTTTTGACGGTGATATGGTGCTTGTGGATCATTGCGAGGCGCTCTATCCACTGACTGATTTTAGTGTGGTTTCAGAGGCAGGTACGGTGTGTACCAATCCGATTTATAAGATCCGGTTGGGAGGCACAAAAGATGAGATTAGTCCAGATAAGGGTTGCTACATTCAGTTTGACCCGCACCAAGTGCATATATTCCAGTGGAAGGTCAACACACCTTCAAAGAGTGATATCGGCGGTCTTGTTAATGAGTGTGATTTTAATCTGCAGACCATATATTCAGCTAAAGCAGAGACTATGACTTATGTTTATTTTGCTGTGCCGCAGGAGGTGGCACAGAGGGTGTATACTGGCAAGGATCTTACGCTTGTCGGGGATAATGTCGCAAGCTATGGGCCTGTTGTAGCTAATTTTGAGACAGGTGAGGCGCAGCCGGTAACTGCGGGCAAGGATAATGATGGCAAGCCAGATACATGGACGGTTTATCTCAATCTTAAGAATCTCGGGAGCGGTATTGCGAAGATTGACAGCATAAAGCTGGAATATGACTCAGGTGTCAGTCCTTCAGATGATTGTGAGCTTATAAAAGAAGAAGGTGGCGGAGCTGCTCAACGGAGTGCATCTACTATCAAGAAGTCTATTAAGGAGTACAGTGATCAGAGTAAAGTTGCCTGCATTGAGAAGTATAAGGAGCGTTCTAAGAAGGAGGCTGATGCCTGCAAGGCTCGTTGTGATGTGGTGTATGCCGCTTGCTTAGTTGCATGCTCCATGACAGTAGGACCGCAATGTATTGTGGCTTGCCAGGCATCTAAAAAAAGTTGTTTGGCCGGGTGTGGAAGCGGCAGTGGTGATGCTGATGATCGATGTAAGGACGCGGGGTGCGATTATCTGGAACCTGAGGAGGAGAAGAAATGCGAGAGTGTGAAGTTGCTTGAGGGCAAGCTTGAAATATTCAAGACTGAGTCTTCGAGGATATCATGCACGATGAATGTGCCTGGCAAGGTTGTTATTATGCAGCCGTATAAGTTTATTACGACTGCTACTTATGCTTATTCGCAGGGAAGGAGCCTCAAAATCAAGACGAAGCCGCATGTTGCATGATTTTTTGCTGTTTTGGCGGGTGCGGGTTGTGGTTTGTCAGCAGGGATTTTGCCCTATTGCTCGGGGTACTGGTGTTTGAGGGAGGTTTTGTCATGGAGTGGTGGAATAAACTATATATATTAGCTTGAATAAATTATAGGTATAATTATTATGATAGGTACAATGTACTATGTTTTATGCGGGGGTATTGATATGAAAAGGTTATTGTTTTTGGCTGTGATTTTGAGTATTGTATTAGTTTCTGGGTGTAGCGGCAACCAGTATGTGGTGCAGAATGCCGGAGGAGTGATACAGGATTTTTCTTTTGATTTTGGTTCTGTGTATGATGATGATACTGTAATGCTTACAGTTGAGGTGCAGAATGTGGGCGGAAAGAAGATTGATTCAACTGAGTTGTACATCTACGGCCAGAATATGGGTGGTGATACTAATGTCTGGCAGGTTAAGCATGCTTCGCCAGGTGTCGGGCAGTCTAGCCCATATATCCATGACACGCTGCCTTCTGCGGACTTTATGCCGCCTGATGCAGAGCAGGGAATTCCCGGGGAGGGAAGGATGTATACGTTTGTTCTTCAGCCGCCGGATATGCTTGACGGGATACCGCCTGTGAGGCAGGATTTTTATGCAAGGCTTTGCTTCCCCTATTCTACTTCAACTTTGACGCAGGTTGAGCTGACGTCGAAGAATGAGATGAGAGCGAAGAGGATTACCAGTACGAAGGCGGATACTATTAATGCTGCGGGGCCTATCCAGCTTGAACTTAAGACCCAGAAGAATGTGAGGTCCAAGGCTGGCAGCGAGCTGCCGCTGGTATTCAGTGTGAGAGATGTTGGAGGCGGTTTTGCGACTGATATGGAGACTTCGTGTTCTGTGGATACAGATACGATGGACAGGGGAAGGGTCTATGTTGTGGTGACGGTAGACGGCCAGGATGCTGATTGCGGCGGCGGCGAAGTGTACCTGAAGAAAGGCGAGGGCACTATATACTGCAAGTATGCTTTCGGCGAGGCTGGTGCACCGAGGACTAATTTCAGGGTTGTTGCGACGGCTTTCTATAATTATTATGTAGAGAGGGCGACGAGTGTCCAGGTGCAGGATTCGTCTATTGACTGATCTGGCTGGTGTTTGTTCGCGGCCGGTTACCCGGCCTTTTTTATTGTATGTAAAGTATGAACCGACAATAAAAATGCTTAGGATTCTCCAATTATCACCAATATCCTATGATTTTTTATTGTATGTAAAGTGTATCGCACAATAAAAAGCCTGACACAAAGTGTCATGATTTTTCTTTCTTTTATTAATTTTGCCGGTCAATATTGTATTTATGTTGGATAGTGTCAGGAGTGGCTGGGTTGGATGAGGTCCGGATTTTTGGTTTTGGTTGCCTGTATGGTGTTTGTTTTGGGATGTCCGCAGCCGATGGGTGTCATGGATGGCGTCAGGATCAACAGCTTTGGGTTTGATTCTTCCACGATCAGCGAGGGGGAGGAGGTTGAGCTGTCTCTTGCGATTGAGAATGTTGGTGCGTATGATTCGACGGAAGTGAGTTTTTATGTTTACGGGTATGACGGCAAGTGGAATGCTGGCAGTTATGATGTCCCGGGGGGTTCTTCGGGGGGTGTTTCGTGGGGTGTTGACTCTTTGAGAGGGCGCCATACGGATACCGGGGTTCCCGGGGCGAGCGCGAGTTTTCACGAGATATTTACAATGCCTGAAAAATCGGTTGCGAGTGGCATAACACAGAATTATATGTTTTATGGACGGCTTTGCTATGATTATGAGACGACTGCGTATGCTATGCTGAAGACTGTCAGTGCGTCGCAGAAGAGGGATGAGAAGAGGAAGGGTGTTTTTTCACAGGGTGGTGTGTCCCTAAAGAATTCCAATGCACCGATACAGATTGAGCTTAGGACGAAGTCGCCTATCGTGTTTTATGAGTCCGGGGGTACGCGGAATGCTAATCTTGCGCTAATCATAAGGAATGTCGGGGGGGGGTACCCATGTGCCGGTGAGTGCAGCAGGGCAGTTGATGTTTCCAGTATCAATAAGCTGTTTCTTCTTGAAGTTGATATGGACGGAACGAAGCTTAGCTGTGATACTGAACAGTCTGATGACCCGGACAATCCATCTGTCGTGTCGTTTCATGACGGCGAGGCTGTGGTGTACTGCACGTATACTGTGAGTGGTTCGCAGCCGAAGGGTGAATATCTGTTTAAGGTTGTTGCGACCTATAATTATTATGTTGATCGTACGGCGTCTGTCAATGTCGTTGGGCGCAGCGAGAAAGTTACTTCCACTCATGTCAGTCCGGAACCGTCTGATACATATGGTGATGTCCGGGCAGGTTCTCCAGGTGAGCTTGTTGGGAAAAAGATCTCTTTGAAGGGTGCTGGGTTTGAGGT